>QIMC01000168.1 GCA_003232185.1 Flammeovirgaceae bacterium
GGAATTGGTAGATGTGGGAGAAAAGGTCAACTTAGCAACTTCAGATCTGTAGAATTTAACTACGGTTTCACTAACAGACTTTTGGATGGTCTGAATGGACAAAATTTCACCCTCGTCATCGATTTTAATCTCAAAAATAATTTGTCCTTCTGCGTTGGAGGATGGGTCCTTACGATCAGGTTTAGAGTCCCAATTCCAACCGGTCATAGCAAGTGCTGCGCCACCAGCACCACCTCCAGGCTTGCCATAAAGGGCTCTGGAGTCAATTTCACCCTCCGGGTCACCCTGATCTCCCACTTCGCCAGGTTTGTCGCCCTGGTTGCTGTTTTCTGGAGTATTTGAGGATCCATCTGTACCATTGGCGCCATTGGTATTGTCAGGTGGATTGCGGTAAGTCGCAGCAGGATTCAATTTTGGTATTTCTTCTTCAACCGGTATTTCCTCAATTTTCTCTTCTTTTGGTTCTTCTGTTGCGGGAACTACATTTGGCGCCGGTTGGGATACTTCAACTCTTCAATTTGCGTTTCTTGAGTTTCCACTATACTTGGTTTAGTAACCGGTTCAGGAATGATTTCTTCGTTGGAAGATGGCTCCTCCGGTGCAGGCTCCTCTTCTACAGGTTCTGGGGTATTGTTGACCGGAGTTGTAGGTTGAACTTCCCCGGAACCAGCATCTTCCAAGCCAAAACTAACTTCTATCCCATATTCAGGCAAAGGGGGAAATGGTTCTTTCCAGGCCAATAAAAATATAAAAAGCACCAGTAGTGCTATATGGATGCCCAGTGAGACACCCATGCCCAATCGATCGTTTTTTTTCTCCTGTGATGTCATGGTGTAATTTCACGACTGGTGGCGATGGTTACCTTGGCATTTAAGGAGGTAGCTATTCCGGCTACCCTTACCAGGTGCTCGACCGGTACCTCCTTGTCAATATGCAGTACCACCACTCCATCCTGGCCGGCAAGCTCGTTCCTGAGCAATCCTTCTATTCCACCAATGGTGGTACGCTGTGCATTGACGTAATATTGCAGGTCCGGAGTAATGGTAACCGTAACCTTTTGCATTACTATGGTGGACTTCTTACTGCTCGGCAAGTTTACAGGTAAACCGGAGGGAGTAATAAAATTGCTGGTGAGCATGAAAAATATCAACAACAGAAATATAATATCTGTCATCGATGACATGCTGAAAGTTGGGTTTACTTTATGTTTGGATTTCAGATCCATGTTTACCTTGGCTCTTGTAGTAAATCAATAAAGTCAATCGAATTGTATTCCATTTTATGGATTACTTTTGAAACCTGAGCAACCAGGTAATTATATCCTAAATAGGCCAATATTCCCACAAATAAGCCTACAGCGGTAGTGATCATCGCTTCGTAAATCCCTGATGAAAGCAATTTAGGGCTTACTGAACCTTCTTCTTGCGCGATGGCTATAAAAGCCCTGATCATTCCAATGACGGTACCCAAAAACCCCAGCATAGGTGCTGCTCCCGATATAGTAGCCAGAGTGCTCAGTCGTCGTTCAAGCTGGAAAATTTCAATTTTTCCAACATTCTCAATAGCTACTTCTATATTTTTCAATGGGCTCCCAATTCTGCTGATCCCTTTATCAATCATTCTGGCAATCGGCGTATTGGTTTGAGAACAAAGCATTTTCGCCCCACCGGTATCCCCGTCACCTACCAGTTGACGAATCTTATCCGTAAAGTGATCCGGTGTTTGAGAGGCTTTGCTGATGGTAAGCACCCGTTCGACGAAAATATAAACTGCTACGATCGACAACAGTATTAGGGGTATCATCATAAATCCTCCTTTAAAAAGTAGATCTATAACTCGTATACTTTCTACTCCTTGTTCTAAAGCAACGCTATCTACCGGAGTGGTAGTAATTTGTGTTAATATCATGCTAATCCGTGAAATTTAATATTTAGATATGACAACTTCATTACCATACTTGCTTCTTAATTGATGTGCATCTGTACCGGCTTCATTTTTTTCGGCATAGTTTCCTACAGCTACCCTAACTCCTACCCAGTTGTCAGGGGTAATCAGTTTTACTGAAAATCCGTCAGCAGCTAATTTTTCAGCATGCCTTTGGGCATAAGCCTGGAATTTATAACTGCCCAGAAAAATGTAATAACGATTGGTACGCTGTGAAATTGTGGTTATCGAGCCAGGTTCTTCTGATAATACTATCGCACCTTCAACACGGTCCGTACTTCCGTCTGATCCGGCCTGTTCAACTGTGATAGCTTCCTCACTGTTCTGTTGCTGCTCCTGATCAACCAATGCCTGATCTTTAACTTCTGCCACCGGGCCTGGTGTTGAGGGCAATGATGAGTCGTTGTCACCAATAAGCAGGTATAATAATGATGCAAGTACAAGCACACCTACTACTGAAAGAACAATGAGCATGAGCTTATTATCTTTTTTCTTAGGGTGTTGTTCCTTTTTCACTACTTCTTTTGCGATTCCAGGTTGACCACGATCGATTGGCTGAGGCTCAACCTTTGGAAGGCCGTAGTCTTTGTTTTTGTCAGAAAAATCTTCAGCCATGGTAAAGTAAAAATTGGTGTTTCCCAATCAGTAAATGTAAATCAATTATTGTGTGGTCACAATGGTTATTATAGGAATTTACTAAAACGAATAAGTTATTCCTCCAATTACCGTAATACCCCGTGAAGGATAATTCAGGAATTGCTGATAATTTCCAGAAATAAGGTTCTTTGCGATTATAAAAGTTGAAAATCTAGAAGAGAATAAATAGTCTGCGCTGAAATTTAAGTCAAATACCGCATCCAACTTCTGTGTATTACCACTTTGCTGATTCAGGCCTTTTATCCCACCCATGAGGGTAATGCTACTGCCCAGCAAAAGCTTTCCATATAGATTATAGCTTCCAGATGCCTTAACGGTATAAGTAGGACGCCCCCATGGTTCTTTCACCGATTTAGTATCATACCCGTA
>QIMC01000485.1 GCA_003232185.1 Flammeovirgaceae bacterium
TATCAAGTATGCTGGTTATTGAGTTGGACATATCGGTATTTCAAATATAATGGAATTTGGATAACTATTGATGACTTAAAGATCGTCCTTCGATAAAATCTTTCCAATCCTGTTTGGTGTCGATGTCCCAGGCGGCGGCTGGAAAAGATATGCCAACTACCTGATCCGACCATTTTTTTATCAATACCATTGCCCCCTTATCACCCTTCAAGGTGTTTAATTGATCGAAATATTTCTTGGGAAAATATGCAGGTACTCCTTGAACATCCTGAAATTCTGTTGCCACAATACTGGAATCGGTTGCTGTCGAATCAAGCAAAGTTTTCAAATGAGTAGTGGTTATCTCAGGAAGGTCAGCCAAGGTAATCAGGACACCCTGGAGGTCAGGATCTTGTTCTATTGCACTTTCCAAACCAGCTTGAATAGAAGAACTTATACCTGTTTCCCACCATTGGTTAATAACCACTGTTACGGAATATTCGGCAATTAATGGTTCAATTTGATTACTATTTGCTCCTATAATAACCAATACAGGAACTCCAGTGGCCGTTGCATTTTCTATGGATCGCTGTATTAACGACTTATTTTGATGTACAAGCAATTGTTTGGGGCTTCCCATTCGTTTAGCATCCCCTGCTGCCAAAATCAATATAGCTGAATTGCTTTTTATCATATTTATGCCAAAATCTTTGATTTATTGTGCCTGTTCAGCACCACTGATCTAAAAATAGATAATTTTCAATCATCCTGCCAATATAATTAACATCCAGCAGTTACCCGGTAAGAAATGAGTCGACGCGTTTGTTCTATTTCATTGCCTGGCACCATTTTTAGGCTTATAGAGGACAGTGATATTAATTTATTGCAATAATATATTTGTATTATCCAAATTAATGTTGTACCTTCATAGAAGTGATTATATAACTAATATAATATTTTTTTATATTTTACAAAGATATCATGAATCAAGTATTATTCATTTGTACAGGAAATTTCTATCGAAGCAGGTATGCAGAGATGCTTTTCAATCATACCACCAAAGACTATATGCTAACATGGACCAGCTTTAGTCGTGGATTTCAAAATAGCGATCGTGAATACCCTATTAGCAAACATACCATGAAAGGCCTGACTGCAAAGGGAATTTACCCCAACCAGGTTCGATATCCCATCAAACTGACTCCATCCGATTTAGCCTTGGCCCACCGCATCATAATTATGGACGAAAAAGAACATCGGTCTATGCTGAATTCGGAATTTTCCGAATGGTCTGACTATGTGGAGTACTGGAACATTCAGGACATAGACTTTGAAAGCCCAACAACAGCTTTAAGTCAATTGGATAAGAAAATCGATCTGTTAATTGGGTCTTTGGAAACTGAAAGCAATCAATATTTTTGGAATAACAACCACTTAAAGGTTAGTTAGACGAATTAAACACCACGTTGTTTCCTTCATAAACCTCTTCTATGAGGCCCTTCCTGTCAATAACAAGCTTGTGCCAGGCATTGTCTTTGAGTTCAAATTCCATTTGTTTTACCTTTGGTATTAAATCTTCGGGTGCCTCCATATGTGAGATTACCTCTTGAGCAATGACCTGGTTGTTCTTGTCTAAAACCTCTACGCTTATATTTTCTGCAACACCATTGCCAATGTTATGAATACTAACTATTAATTTTTGATCGATTTGCTGAATATCTTTTGTTGGATGAATTGCTATATCAGGCAAAGATGACGGCTTGTTGATCGATTTGGTTAGCGTCAGATGAATAGCAACATTTTCATTTGAGGGAATGGTTAAATCAATGGTTGAGAATCGATCAAGGGTTAGTTTCTCATTCCGTAACAGGCCTTGCGTTGAGTCTATTTCTCCATCATCATCAATATCTCTACCGACTGTCAGTAGATATTCGCCTTTTACAATTCGCCATAGTCGCATTGATATATCCTGAGGTTGTGGTTTAAAGTTGTAGAGGTTTGCTTTTACGGTTTTAGGGTCGCCATAAGAAACCAAACGTGCAATATCCGGGTCAGGGTTGCTCCAACTTACCACCATTGAATGTGGATGCGGTTCTATGCGACCAGGGAGTTTTCCACCAAGAGCTGCGGTAATTAATTGACGCCTTCCTGGAGCTGAACCTTGTTTGTCGGTATGGCGCATTGCTTTGGTCCAATTGTATTCAGCGGTATTATCGTATTTAATAGCAATGTTCATCATTTCTCTGGCTATTTCTTTTCGGTCCAGGATATGATGAGTTTTGGGTTCAGGTGTTTTACCCCAATACCAATGAATCTGTGTCAGCTCATAATCCAGCACCGTTTGTTCTCCCCAAAGCTTGGGGTCTTTTCGAGCCAACTCGCTGGAAAGATCATAGGCAGGCAAACCATTTTTTGCTCGTTCGGCATTATTACTTTTCATTAAATCGCTGTAAACTCTGGCTGTTTTCAGTTCTCTCTCAAATACATAGGGATCACCCAATGCATAAGGAAATAACAATCCCCTACTGGTGATAAAGTCCGTAACGTGCAAATAGTCAATGGGCCAGACATCACAATATCCATCTTTATAAATGCCAAT
>QIMC01000053.1 GCA_003232185.1 Flammeovirgaceae bacterium
AAGGAAAAGGTAAACTAACCTATTCGGCTTATGCCGGTATTTCAAATTTGCCAAAAGAATTAGATCTCTTAAATGCTTCTGAATTTATGGCTGCCAGCAAGAAATATAACTTCGGTTTTGTTGATAAAGGAGCTAATACAAACTGGCAGAAGGAAATTTTCAGAACGGCTTATACACAAAGTCACAATTTATCTTATAGCGGTGGTACTAACAACGGAACATACTATGTATCACTAGGCTACCTTAATCAACAGGGTATTGTTAAAAGAACCGGACTCAAAAAATTAACAGCAAATTTTAATGTAACTCACAAGCTTTTTAATGACAAATTACGTATAAGCACGAATCTTGCTGTGGCAAGAACAATCGATTCTCGTGTACCAATTGGTGAAACCGGTGGATATGAAGGCGATGTCCTGATTAGCGCACTCAAAAATAATCCTACTTTCCCCGTTTTTAATACGGATGGAACATACCTGCAATATAGCTCTACCTATCGTAATCCTGTGGCTATGATTAATTTGACAAATGACCACACCTATACGGATCACGTTTTAGGAAATATCGGGGTTACCTATAAAATTATTAAGGGTTTATCCTATAAATTGAATATCGGTGTTGATCATACCACTGCTACGCGAAAAGTATCTGAAAACAAACAGTTAACTTATTTGGTAAATGACGGACAGGCCAGTATTTTCAATATTGAACTGACCAATGTTTTAATGGAGAACTATCTGACATACAACAAACAACTGAATAAAGATAATCATTTTACGATTCTTCTTGGACAATCGTACCAAAAATTTGATAATTCAAGCTATAACATTAGTGAAACAGGTTTCAATGTTATAGGAGTTAATTATATTGATAACCTCGGATATGGAAATTATAATGCAGCTGTAGTCGGTTCAGACAAATCAGAAAATGAACTTCAATCGTTTTATGCTCGTTTAAACTATGCATATAAAAACAAATATTTATTGACAGCAACATGGAGAGCCGATGGTTCCACAAAATTTGGAAAAAACAACAAATACGGATATTTCCCTTCGGTTGGTTTGGCCTGGCGCCTGTCTCAGGAAAACTTTATTAAAAATCTCAATATTTTTGATAATCTGAAACTTCGTTTAGGTTGGGGAGAAACCGGCAACCAGAATATTCCTAACAAAATTTCTCTGTTATCGATTGGCACCGCAGCCAATGCGAATTATTTCTATAATGGGACTGACCTGAATACCGGAACGGCCTTTCTCAGAACTCCTAATCCAAATATTAAATGGGAAACAACAATGCAGACAGATGTTGGTTTGGATTTTGGATTTTTCAACGGCAGGTTGTCCGGAAGTATTGATTACTTTTACAAAACCACTAAAGATGTTCTTCTTAAATTAACATCTCTTGCCCCGGCGCCAACCTCTTTTATGTGGCTTAACGTCCCAAAGATGAGAATTAAGAACTCTGGTATAGAAGTTGATTTGACAGGAATTATTATTAGCAAAAAGAATGTGTCATGGACTTCAACCTTGAATTTTTCTGCTATTCATAATGAAGTTCAAGATCTGCCGGTTAATTTAATTGAAACTGGTGTTGCCAGCGGAGCCGGTTTATCAAGTACCCGGGTTCAGGTAATTAAGAGCGGGTATCCTATAGGTACTTTCTGGGGAAAAGTTTTCCTTGGTTTTAATTCCAATGGCATCAGCACATACAAAAAAGGCGCTAGTGGAAATGATACAATAGAAAGCCTGGGCTCGGCATTGCCTAAATTTACAATGGGCTTTAACAATACTTTTACCTATAAAAATTTTGACCTTTCTTTCTTCATCCATGTAGTATATGGCAACAAAGTATATAACAATACTGCCAATGCGCTTTTCAGTATGCCTTATTTCTCAAAAGGAAACAATGTTACCAAAGCTGTCCTTGCATCTGGAGAAAGTCCCAGCGATACTCCTGAGTTCTCTAGCAGGTTTGTTGAAAATGGTTCTTTTGTCAGATTAAGTAATGCCACTTTAGGCTATCGCTTCTCCTTCAGGAAAAACAGCTGGTTACGTAGTTTAAGAGTATATATTACGGGTAGCAATCTTTTCCTGATTACTAAGTATTCGGGATATGATCCTGAAATAAATACTAACGCTCAATATGATGGTGTTCCTTCCTTAGGAATGGATTACACCGGGTATCCTCACGCTCGTACCATCCAATTTGGTCTAAATGCGCAATTCTAAATTATTAAAATTCTAAGAAAATGAAAATAATGAAATTTAATCTTTTAATAAAAGTTCTCGTGGTCTTCATGGCAGTATCTGTAGTTTCATGTACTAAACTTAAAGAAAAGGTATTCGATGAAGTACCGGGAACAAGTCTGATTACAAATCCGGCGAATGCTCCGGGCCTGGTAGATCCGGCTTATGCTGAATTAAGACAACTTATTAGTCTATGGAATGAATGGGGACTGGAGGAAGCCAGTACAGATGAACTCCAGGTTCCGACAAGAGGAACTGACTGGTATGATAACGGCAGTTGGCAGGCTATGCATTGGCACACCTGGACTTCTCAACATGCCATTATAAATAGTTGCGTGGAATACTATTATGACAGGTATGAGCAGAGCAAATACCGGTATCTACTATCTGAAAAAATTCCCCTCTACTCCTGCTATTAGTGAGGATATTGTTGAATTGCGATTTTTAAGAGCCTATTATGTTTATCTCATTAATGATAACTGGGGACAAACTCCATTTAGAAAATGGGATGAAACCAATTACTCAATTCCTCCTAAGGTGATGA
>QIMC01000123.1 GCA_003232185.1 Flammeovirgaceae bacterium
CAACTGGCTTTGGAAGGGCCGGACTCCCTAAATGGATTCACTAAATGGAGCGTTAGCGTGGCTTTCATGGACTACAATCAGGACCGGTTGACAGATATTCTGGTTGGCAACTTCCTTGCCTTTGACCCGGACCATCGCTCCACCCCAGACCCGTCAATTATGCCTCATCCCGCCGAGTACAATGGACAAGCCACCCTGCTCTATGAACAAAAACAAGATGGTACCTTTAAAGAAGTCACGGAAGGTTCCGGACTGTATTTTCCTGATTCCAAGTGTATGGGGCTTACCCTATTTGATGTTGACGGAGATGGAGACACGGATATCTTTCAAAGCAATGATCACCAGTCAAATTTTCTTTTCCATAATACCGGGACCACTTTTGAAGAAGTTGGGGTATTAAATGGAGTGGCTGTAAACAGTGAAGGAAAACCCACCGGATCCATGCATGGTACCATAGGAGATGTTGATGGCGATGGCCTGATCGATATTCTGGTTACCGATCTAAAATATGGGTCCTTATATCGGAACACCGGAGCGGGGATGTTCCAGGATATAGCCGAGTCCAGTGGAATAGCCACCCATTTTAAGGGAATTGGTGGATGGGCTGCTGCTCTATTCGATTTCGACAACGACGGCGATCTGGATATTTTTTCCACCAATGGGACAGCTGAAGAACTTATTCTTCAGCCACCGCTGTTACTGGATAACGACGGAAACGGTCGATTTAAGAATATAGGCAAAACCAGTGGAGCCTATTTTAATGAATTACATTCAGGAAGAGGTGCAGCAGTGCTGGATTATGACAATGACGGAGATTTGGATATAATTGTTTCACATATTGAACCGGGGGCAGGTGCAGTATTGTTACAGAACCAAGGAGGAAATAACAATCATTGGATTGGCATAACCCTGATACAACCCCAAGACGGGTCTTCAATGGTGGGCGCTAAAGTGATTCTGACCGCAGGGGACGAAACTTACGTACGGATCAATCAGCCGTCAACTGGTTATCTTTCCAGCAACGATCCAAGAATCCATTTTGGCCTTGGAAATCACCAACATATTGACAAGATCGAAGTACATTGGCCAAATGGAGAAAAGGATATGGTTACAGGGGTTAAAAGTGATCAGTATCTTTCCATAGAAAAAGGGAAGGGAATCAAAAGATAAAAAGTAATTTAATCCGGGTTAAAACAACATCTATTATGAATATGGAATATGTGTCGCGGGTGGTGGATCTTATGGATCCGGATAAAAATGCCATCTACAATATGAGTGTGGAGGATGCCCGAAAAGTGATTCTGACAGAAGATCCCGGGTTGATCAGGAAAATTGATGGCCAATTTGCCTTGGTGGCCGTTTCAGGAAAAACGGTAGTGATCGCTCGCTCCATTGGTCGGCCAATCCGATACTTTATAGCAAAATTATCAGCAGGTCCCTGTCTTATCCTGGCCGAACGAATTGATACCATATATAACTACCTAAAAAAAGAGGGTTTAGATAATCAGTTCCATCCCTCCTATACCCGTATGGCGCCAGCGCACTACATTACCAAAATCGAGCTATTGGGCTGCCCGGACCCCAACCCGATATACACCCGGTTCTTTACCCCCAAAAGAAATATACATCTGAGCAAAAGTAAAGAAACCATTGGCCGCATGTATATAGGCTGTCTGTATGACGAAATTAAAAAATGGCTGAAGCAGGTGGCTACTTCCGGCCCTATTGGGGTTAGTTTTTCCGGCGGAGTTGATAGCGGGTCTATATTCCTGCTTACCTACCATGCATTGTTGGAGCTAGGCGAAAGCCCCTCCAGGCTGAAGGCGTTCACCCTGAGTGTGGACCAACAGGGAGCAGATCTTCAACAAGCTCGTGAATTCATGGCAAGCCTGGGGCTTGAGGTATTTCTGGAACCACTGGAGATTGCCTCATCTGATCTGGATTGGGAAAGCACCATGCGCATTGTGGAAGATTATAAGCCACTTGATATCCAGGCCGCTACCATGAACTTAGCTTTACTGTCCACCATCCGCAAAAAATACCCTGATTGGCAATATATGATTGATGGAGATGGAGGAGATGAGAATCTTAAGGACTATCCTATTGAGGAAAACCCTGAATTGACCATTAAGAGTGTGCTCAACAACCTGATGCTTTATCAGGAAGGTTGGGGCATTGACTCAATGAAACACTCCAGGACCTACAGCGGTGGGCTGAGCAGGGCATATATGCGTACCTATGCCCCAGCCGACCATCTAGGATTTAAAGGGTTCAGCCCTTATACCTTGCCCAACGTAATTGAAGTGGCAGAAGGAATTCCCTTTATTGAGATAACCGATTGGAGTCAGGAGGAATTGTACAAACTAAAAGGTGAAATCGTCTCTGCCGGGGTCAAAACCATTACCGGTATGGACATGCCTGTTTTTGAAAAACGACGGTTCCAACATGGTGTTTCAGATATGAAGACATTTCATTCTACATTTCCCGAGCAGGACATGGTATACAGAAAAGCATTTCAGACCCTGTACGAAAGTGTTGGTTGACTTTGAAATTACTGACCATTGGATAAGATC
>QIMC01000469.1 GCA_003232185.1 Flammeovirgaceae bacterium
ATTTCCATGCAGATCCCACCTGCTACCATTCAGAATCAAAGTATTGGTAAACTTAAAGCTTATGCCGACCTTTTTACAAAAATTTCTCTACCTGGAGCGGATATCGACGATGACGCCCTATATGATATTGGCAAGATGTCAAACTTGAGGGATTTGTTTCTACCCAAAACCCTGGTTAATGGTGAAGGATTGATCTATTTGAAAAACCTTAATTCATTGGAAAGCATTAATCTTTCATATTCCCGGCTTTCCAATCAAGGAATTCTCAACCTGATCCACCTTCCCGAGATAAAGACCGTTTATGTTTGGGGAGCTGAAACTGATACGCTGGTTTTGCAGACATTGCGTGCACATTTGCCAAACGTTCAAATATTGGAGGAAGAAGGAAGTTACTTCTAGTGTCAAGTCAAAGGTTAAACCCATTGACCTTCTTAAGACCTCCGTGGAGGTGAAAATATTGTAACGGTACCTTAATCGGATAAATGGTACAATAGGGTGTAATTTTCCCTTGGGGATGGTTTGGTTAATTGAGGTGATCCCAAATATAAGACCTTCTCTAACCTTTTCAGGGACAATATTCCTGAGACACTTTATGGTTCCATTTTCCAAAAAACTATCCCACCGGCTTGCTTGCCGCAGGGTTAAGTCATCCAGGCTAATTACGTCTACCGCTCCAGGCTCACCACCAATACCTTCTGCAGATATAAAAGCATACTTGCTATCAGGGGTAATGGCAACACCATGCGACACCTTCCGGCTATTAGTGATTTTCGCTAATTCTTTTCCGGTACTCAAATCCCATATCCCAGTGGTGCCTTCCGATTTGTAGGTAACCACCATTTTATTCCCATCAGGGCTTATCTCGACGTTGTAAGGGCCTTTTCCAGTAAGAAACTCATTGGTTATCGCCCATTTCTTTAAGTCAACCTCCAAAACTTTATTTACTCCATTGGCAGCAACATAAACCTTACCTCCATGTGGATGTGGAATTACCCAGGTCGGCTTTACCATACTGTGCTTCATACCTTGTGTTTCGTTCATCGCAGACCCATGTGCTTGATGTTGATTATGTTGTTCATGATCCTCGTGCCCCTTGTTCATCTCTCCATCTAAAGAAAGTACCCTATTGACTTTTAGCCGAAGAGCATCGATTTCGAACAATTCTCCTGACATCATTGCTACTGAATAATGTTTGGTTCCATCTGCACTAATACGGGACCCATGAGGCATGGCCCCCGTAGTAATCCGTTTTAACTCAGTCATGGTCTCAGGGTCAACCACCGACACCGTGCTAGGGATCATATCCCCATGTAAATTAAAATTAACACAGTATAGTAATCCAGTAGCAGTGGAAATCTGCATGGATGCAGGGAATAACCCCAACTTTGTTTGCCCCAACAACTCATTAGTCTCGGTACTGAACTTGTATAAAGTGCCAAATGGGTTCCCATGGGCCAAAGTAAGATACCAATATTTACCATCCGGGCTAATGGTAATCCCATGTGGCCCCTCAATCTCGGCCGGCCATACACCCACAGGAATGGTTTTCACAGCTTTTGCCAGTACACCATCAAATTTAACTATTGCCACCTCGTCCTCGGATTCAGCAGTAGCGTAAACGTAATAGTTTTGAGCTGATATTGACATGCCAAACATCAATCCGATCAATAGTAAAAAAACATCTTTCTTCATAAACCTAAATTAATCTGTTGCAATTTTGGTTTCCTTAGGGGTTTCCGGAGTTAGTTTCGCCGCCCAAAGGCCGCTATTCCAATCTGAATAAAATATATGCCCCTTGTGAAATTGGGCCCCCCAGGTAAAAGGAGAATTGGGAACATAACCATCCGGGTCGCTTGGAATAATAAATGCCATTTCTCTTCCTTGCTTATATAAATCCCCCATTAGTTCTCCGCTGATATCCACTACCCGAATGCCCCCATTGTAATATGCCACATACAGCGTCTCTCCATCAATCCAGAAATTGTGACTGCCCGCTCCTGGTACTTCAAACCTGGCAATTTCCTCGGGATGGTCCAGATCACTAAAATCTACGAAGTGTAAGAACCCACCAGCTATATTCGGTCCTTTCATATTTAACCCATGAGGGAATATTTCGTCTCCAAGCACTGCATAGAATTTTCCCGTAGATGGACTGGTGAAAGGGAGGGTAGCATGATGGGCCCTGCTGGGATAATCATATGAAGCAAATTGCACGGGGTTTGAGGGGGAACCTCCTGCAATTCCATTGCCAACATCAACCATCTGCACCCCATCCTGCCAGTTGGATGAATAGGCGATTCCGTCGTCGACCCATACATCGTGTATGGCATGTCCCGGAGTATCCAATTCGAACTTACTTACTATAACAGGATTGAGGGGATCCTCAATATTAATGATGTAGTATTTTTGTCCATCACTCAACGCGTATACATGATTGGCGTAAATAAATACATTGTGTACTCCACCGGTAAGATTTTCAGTAAATGTACTGATTATTTCTACCTCTCTGGGGTTTGAAACATCCAGAATCACAATTCCATTCTTTCTATTGCTTGCTCCCTCTCTACTAATTACACAGATCCTTCCATCTTCAGATACTTTAACATCATTAACAGTCCGGGCATCAACCTGAATACTGTCGACGCGGGTTATATTTGAGGGGTCGGTGACATCCCAGAAATAGGCAGTACCATCTGCTCCCCAAGTACCGGTTACCGCATAATCTCTTCCATCCACACCTTCCCATATCCATAAGTCAGAAGTGTGTTTATCAGAAACCAACCCCGAACCTACCAGTTCAACCTTTCTTTCAATATTTCGTGGCAATATATTAACGCTAACCCTTTTTACGTAGGGCCCGGAAGTTACCGCAATGCTGTACAATCCAGCCTCATCCGCTACAAATCGTCCGTCTTGTTTGATCATGGCACTGGCGTTTGAACTAACATCATATGAACGGCCATCGAATGAATAATGAATCGGCGCATCATCGATTCTCTTTCCATGGCGATCATAGGCACTTCCCTCAATATGTATCACATCTCCAGTTCTCGCCTCCTGCTTATCAGTTTTGATCTCTACCTTAGTTA
>QIMC01000322.1 GCA_003232185.1 Flammeovirgaceae bacterium
AGCAAAATTAACCAAGTATTCAATCAGCTCCAGGCTACCAGCTATACATGCACCGTGTGTTCCCAATCCTTTTCCAAAAGTATATACACGGCCTAAGAATTCCTGAGACAATTTTTTTTCTACTACCCAGCCCGCTCCACCAGCACCAGTCCACCCAGTAGTATGCGCTTCATCAATGAACAGCTCTGCGTCATATTTTTTGCAGAGCTCTATCATTTCTTTAACTGGAGGATTATCTCCCTCCATGCTATACAATGATTCAATCACAACAAATTTATCTCCGGTAGATCGACTGAGTTTTCCATCCAGATCATCCAGGTCATTGTGTGAAAATGAATGGTAATTTGCCTGACTGAGGCGTGCTCCCTCTTTAATACAAGCATGAATGTCATGATCATATAAGATAGTGTCTCCTCTTTGCGGAATTGTTGAGATCAGTGCCAAATTGGCTGAATACCCTGAATTAAACAATAAGGCAGCCGGAGCCTGGAAGAACTCAGCAAGCTTGAATTCAAGTTCCAAATGCAGCTGGCTATTTCCCGTAAGCAACCTCGAGCCTGTGGATCCAATTGACAACCCCAAAGTGGCGTATGATTTATTAATCGAAGACAGCAGTTGTTCACAGATAGTCATTTGAACTGAAATCAATGAGGTTTTCTGGTAATTTCAATGTTCGCAGATTCTTGTTTTCCTGTCTTTTCTTTAGTTGCTCATGCAACCTTTTCCGGACATTGCTCATCTGTACAATTAGAGAAGTTTATGGAGTATCCCGATTTTGGAACAATAATTGTATACAATAATTCCAAATATATGAAGTTTTAGATATACATGTACCCATACCAGAAAACAGAATTATGAAACATATTTTGCTTACAATCATGGCACTGATCATGATAAATGTATCCTACGGTCAATTTACTCTGGGTCCCAGATTGGGGTTGAGCTCATCAAGTATCGACTTTGACCCTTTCACGGTTGGAGGTGCAACAATTTCATCTGGAAATGCTACAACCGGTTTTCATGCAGGAGTATTTTCCAGAATAACTCTTGGATTCCTGTATATCCAACCTGAAGCACTATTTTCACAATCCGGAGGTGAAATAGCACTCGATGATGGTGTATTGAATGAAATTCGGGATATTACATTCAATAAATTAGATTTTCCAGTGATGGTAGGTACCAAATTTTTAAAAGTATTCCGGGTACAAGCAGGACCGACCTTTAGCTTATTGCTGGATGCAAAAATAGAGGGACTGGAAGAAGATATTAAATCAGGCTACAGCGATGCCACCCTCGGTTATCAGGCAGGAATTGGATTAGATCTTTGGAACATCATCCTCGACTTTAAGTACGAGGGCAACCTGAGCGTATTTGGAGACGAACTGCTCGGGTTTGAAACTGATCAAAACAATAACCTTTGGATTCTAAGTGTTGGGTTCAAGCTTTTGTAATAGTTTTTAGTTTTGAATTTTTAGTTTTGAGCTTCTCTTTTCCAGTTACTGGTCGTAGGATATCCTACGACCAGATATCCTACGACCAGATTTAAATTCATAACTAATTAATAGACTGTTTATACGCTGGCCGTGGCTTCAGATCCAATCTCTGAAATAATTCCTGATCAGATTTTATCCCTGGATTTGGAGTAGTCAACAATTTATCTCCTGCAAAAATCGAATTGGCCCCGGCCAGGAAACACAAGGCCTGTTCTTCTGTGTTCATGCGCACCCTTCCTGCCGACAACCGAACCATGGCCTTGGGCATAATTATTCTGGCGGTAGCAATCATTCTAACCATGTCCCATACAGAAACCTTTTCCAGGTCTTCCAAGGGCGTTCCAGGTACCGGAACCAAGGCATTTACTGGTACCGACTCAGGATGCTCAGGCAAAGTGCTTAGGGTGAACAACATATCAATACGATCTTTGATGGTTTCACCCAGACCAATTATACCTCCTGAGCATACGGAAATTTTCGCATCTCGAACATAACTCAATGTATTCAAGCGATCATTATATGTTCTGGTACTTATGATCTCTTTATAGTGGTCTTCGCCGGTGTCCAGGTTATGATTGTAAGCATACAATCCTGCTTGCTTCAGTTTCTCTGCCTGTTCCGAGGTTAACATTCCCAGGGTACAGCACACTTCCATACCAAGAGTGCAAACACCCTTTACCATATCCAGTACATTATCAAAATCACGGTTGTCCCTGACCTCTCTCCAGGCAGCACCCATACAGAATCGGGTACTTCCAGCATCCTTTGCCTCCAATGCAGCCTCCATCACTCGCTCGGTAGACAGGAGTTTTTCAACTGCGACATCGGTACTGTATCGAGCAGCCTGCGGACAATAGGAACAATCTTCAGGGCAACCTCCGGTTTTGATAGATAATAGGGTACAAACCTGTACTTCCTGGGCATCATGATTAGTACGATGGACGATACCGGCTTTATGAATCAATTCTAATACCGGTAAATGGTAGATTTCACTTATCTCTTCCCGTGTCCAATCTGTACGAACATCTGTTGCCATAACAATCTTTTTAATTGGTAATATGATCAAAATTGTTGCAAAAATAAACTATCATCCTCACAGACGGAGATTTTTAAGAGAATTTTATAAGTCCCCCTCAAAAAAAGGGATTTAGGAGGTTATTATTATTGGATGGTAATATCGAACGGTAGCCGGGTCTGTAATCCTTGATAGTGCTGTAAATTTCCCAATTTCTTCGCTATTGGATAGAATTTACCCAGCCTGGACTTCATTTTACTCTGCTCGTAACCTAGGCCAAAGTCAGCCAATAACTCCTCCAAAATACTTTTTTTAGGTGGATAGTAGCGAATTTGATATTGATCCTCTTCTATACCTGCCGCGCTTGCTGCCAGTGCTACGGCATCGTCCAAACCGCCGATAATATCCACCAATCCGTTTTCCCGGGCCTGAAGACCAGACCAAATGCGCCCACCGGCAACTGCCTCTAATTCATCCACCTTCATATCCCTACCAATGGCTGCTTTTGTAATGAAAGTTTGATATCCTTCATTCACGCTTTTTTGAAATACGCTTTTTTCAAACTC
>QIMC01000105.1 GCA_003232185.1 Flammeovirgaceae bacterium
GTAAGAATGCCGCCTCGTTTTTGGGAGTTCCAATTCCGGTGGAAGATAGAATTATTGGTGTGATAAGTGTACAAAGTACCAAGTTGGAAAGCAGGTTCAATGAGGAAGACAAACGACTATTGAACACCATTGCAGTCAATGTGGGGGTCGCTTTGCATAACGCCGAGCTTTATGAGGAAGCCAAAGAGGCCAAAGCCAAAGCTGAAGATGCCAACGAGGCGAAAAGTGCTTTTCTTTCTACCGTAAGCCATGAGCTAAGGACACCATTGACTTCGGTATTGGGGTTTGCTAAAATTATTCGAAAACGTCTGGAAGACAAAATATTTCCGGCAGTGAGCATCGATGATCAAAAAATAAAAAGAACCATGAAACAGATAGGTGATAACCTAAATGTGGTGGTTTCTGAAGGAGAACGACTGACCAATTTAATCAATGATGTGCTTGATTTGGCCAAAATAGAGTCGGGAAGAATGGAGTGGCATATGAAGCCGGTATTTCTTCAGGACATAATTAATCGGGCCATTGCCGGCACCTCCACCTTGTTTGATCAGAAAGAATTGATTCTGGTTAAAAGCATCCCTGAAGATCTGCCCGTAGTAAATGGTGATCAGGACAAGCTAATACAGGTGGTGATTAACCTTTTATCTAATGCAGTTAAATTTACAGATAAAGGAAATGTGACCATTGAGGCCTATCAAGATAAGGGTCAATTATTGGTAGAAATACAAGATACCGGGATAGGCATAGCCGAAGAAGATAAAAATAAAATATTTGAGCGTTTTCGACAGGCAGGAGATACCTTGACGGATAAACCCCAGGGGACAGGACTGGGGCTGCCAATATGCAGGGAAATCATTGAATACCACGGAGGTATAATCTGGATGAAGAGTGAACCAGGGGTGGGAAGTACATTTTTCTTCTCGGTCCCTGTTTTGGGAGAAGGAGTAGATAGAAAACCTATTGAGCTCAATCGTATAATTAGCACTTTAAAGAAACAAATTAAGCACACCGCTGCAGACGCACCCAAGAGTACCCCAACTGTGCTGGTAGTGGATGACGACACGCCCATAAGATCGTTGCTAAGACAAGAGCTCACCGATGCAGGTTACGAGGTTGAGGAGGCAGCAAATGGAAAAGCTGCCTTGGATATGGTGCGCTTGAACAAACCCGATTTGATTCTTTTGGATGTGATGATGCCGGAGATTAATGGGTTTGATGTTGCTGCAGTATTAAAAAATGACCCTGCAACCATGGATATTCCAATTATCATATTGTCCATTGTTCAAGATAAAGAGCGTGGTTTCAGGATCGGGGTTGATAGGTATCTTACCAAGCCAATAAATACCGAGAAACTGATTCATGAAGTGGATGTGCTGCTGGAACAAGGGGTATCGAAAAAGAAGGTATTGGTGGTAGACGAAGATGCTTCTGCCATAAAATCATTGTCTGATGTTTTGAAAGCCAGGGGGTATAAGGTCTTGGAAGCAAACTCAGAGAACCTTCTGGAAGCCGCAACCAAGGAAAAACCAGATATTATCATGTTAAATTCAGTGTATAGCGGTGACCAAAAGATAATCAGTGACCTAAAACTTCAGAAAGGTATGGAAAACGTAATGTTCTTTGTCTATGAATAAGCACGTTGTGCAGGGTGTCAGAGACGATGGTGTTAGGGACAAATTCATAATTCATAATTCCCCGAAGGGGTCCTTTGGACATAATTCATAATTTATAATTCAGTATAATTCATGGAAAAGAAAATATTAATCGTAGATGATGAATCCCACATCCGGATGTTAATAGAACAGACTTTAGAAGATCTGGAGGATGAAGGTGTTGAACTTCTTTTTGCCGAGAATGGCAGGCAAGCATTGGAGCTTATTATAGAGGAGAAGCCCAATTTGGTCTTTTTGGACGTTATGATGCCTGAAATGAACGGGATGGAAGTTTGCCACAAGATTAAAAAGGAACATAACATGGAGGATGTATACATAATTTTACTTACCGCTAAAGGCCAGGAGGTTGACCGTCAAAAAGGCATGGACATGGGGGCCAATAAATATATGACCAAACCATTCGACCCGGACGAGATGTTGGCCATTGCTGAAGATATTATAAATCAGTAGTATGTCTGACTCCAGAAGCCATGCCATCTTGCGAAAAGCCCTTAGATCCATCCTTCAAAAGGACCCGGCTACGGTTTCACTAATTCAACAACTATCCGAAAAATCAAAAGTTGAGTTTCGGGTAATTGATGCCAACCAAAGGGTTCTATGGGGAACGAATAACACCTTTTCCATTAGCCATGACCTTAATCAGAATGGGGAGATATACGGAACATTTTTAACCAACTCGGAAGATGCCGAACAGATTGTGGCAACCATCAACGTGCTGGTTCAGAAAGAACTGGAGAAGAAGAAAATAGGCAATGAGGTTTTGGGTCTCTATCGTGAGATAAACATGATTTACAACCTCAGTGAGATGATTTCTGAAAAAATTGACGCCAAATCAATTGCTCAGGTTGCTTTAAAGGAAGCTGCTCAAATTATTAAATC
>QIMC01000128.1 GCA_003232185.1 Flammeovirgaceae bacterium
TGGCTGGTAAAAACGCAAAAGGAGTGATTGTCTTTTAAGTCAATTGAATGTTTAGAACCATAGAGATATCCAACCCTCAATTTGAAACTGACAACCTTAGATTTATTACCGTAAAGTCTCCAAACCTGAAAGGACGTGGTGATATTTGCCTTTTCATACCACCGGGTGCTGAAATAAAGAGCATTCCATTAATTATCTTGTTACACGGAGTATATGGGAGTTCCTGGTCCTGGGCCCTAAAAGCAGGAGTTCACCACACGGCAAAACAAATGATACAATCAGGAAAGATCAGGCCAATGGCAATTGCAATGCCCTCTGATGGCCTTTGGGGAGACGGATCTGCTTATCTTCCACACCATCAGCTGGACTTTGAAAAATGGATTGTTGAAGATGTACCCCTGGCAACATCAGAAGCTACTACCAGCATTACCAATGAGTCTCCTTTATTCATCTCTGGCTTGTCTATGGGAGGTTTCGGCGCCCTTCGGTTGGGGATCAAATACCAACAACAATTTGCCGGCATCTCCACACACTCTTCAATTACCGCGGTTGATCAGATGAAATTATTTGTAGAAGAGCCATTAGACGGATACAAACAAAAGGATACTGCCGAAGAATCGGTTTGGAAAGTTATTCAATCATGCAATGGAATGATACCCCCACTGCGCTTTGATTGTGGCACTGAGGATTTGCTCATCGAACACAACCGGAAGTTGCACAGTCAATTGACCGAAGCGGGAATCGACCATCAATATCACGAATTCCCCGGAGGCCATGAATGGTCTTATTGGCAGGAGCATGTAAAGGATTCGCTGCTGTTTTTTAATAACCTGCTATAAGCACTGGTCGTAGGACCTTAAACTAAAATCGGTCGTAGCGGATGCTACAACCAGTGAAGAATTCATAATTCAAAATTCAAAATTTTTAACTCTAACCGTTTGCACCCAATGCCTGGCCTTGACCCCGGTAAAGTGTTGGATCTGATGCCTGCAGCTAAATCCATTGGCTACGATGGTATGTGAATCCTTTAGCTGATTGACCTTAGGAAACAATACCTCCTCTCCAATTTTCTTAGAGATTTCGTAATGCTCCTTCTCATAACCAAACGAACCGGCCATTCCACAGCATCCGGAGGCAATCTCCTGGTAACTACTCGAGGTATGCCGGTATATATTCTTCAAGGCATCTGTCCCATACAAGGCTTTTTGGTGGCAATGCCCATGAATAGCTATATTCATTGAAACAGACTTCAATTCAACCTTAATTCTACCAGATTCTATCTCTTCTGATAAAAAAACATCGATCATTTTCACTCCTTTTTTTAACGAATCTCCCAATTCAATATCATCAATCAGATCAGGTAAATCATCATTTAAGGCAGAGGCACAGCTGGGTTCACACACCACCACCGTATAGCCCAGATCCAGCCACTGTTTTAATCCAAAAGCAGTTTTTGTTCCCTCATTTTTGGCATCTCGTAAAAAGCCATGGGATATTCTAGGTCGCTGGCAACAACCAACATGACCTAAAATCACCTCATAGCCACATGCTTCCAATAATTTTGATGCTGCTATTCCAATTTCCGGTTCATGAAAGTTTAAATAGGTATCTGCAAATAACACCACCTTTTTAGATTGGGATTTTTTGGCATTCCTCCTCTCAGCAAACCACTTATGGAATGGTTTGGGCGCAAAATCCGGCAAAATCCGTCGTTTGTCAAATCCTGCAATATTTTCCAGAAGCCATTTAAAAAGGCTGGTTTTTTGCATTTGATTGATCATACCTGCCTTCCAGCCGGATATGAACCCAGACATTTTATATGAATCTCGAATCATCCGATCCCTGAGGGAAATCCCATGTGCATCGAAATACTGCTGGCTAACATCACTTTTCATCTTGGCCATATCCACATTGCTGGGGCATTCTGATTTACAGGCTTTGCACGAGAGACAAAGATCCATTACCTGGTGTAGCCGTTTACTGGCAATACCCTCATTGCCCATTTGACCAGACATTGCCAAACGAAGTGCATTGGCCCTTCCTCTGGTTGAGTGCTCCTCGTCCCTAGTGGCCTTGAAACTGGGGCACATGGTGCCCCCAAGAATATTTCTGCATTCCCCCACACCGGTACACATATGGACGGATTCTTTGAAACTTCCTTCTTGATGGTATTTAAATTCAGTGTCTATTGGCTGGTCTTTATAGTCTTCCCCATACCTAAGGTTTTCTTCAATCGGTTGCGCTTCAACAATTTTCCCTGGATTCATAAGATTTTGAGGATCAAATATTTGCTTTATATCCAGGAAGGATTGATACAACTGATCTCCGAAAAATCTTCTATTAAAAGCGCTTCTAACCAAGCCGTCTCCATGCTCTCCACTCCAAGACCCGCCATATTTTGTCACCAGTTTAAACGTATCTTCTGCAATGTTCTTAAACCTTTCAATGTCTTCAGCTTCCCTCAAATCCAAAATGGGTCTTACGTGAATTACTCCAACACTCGCATGAGCATACAAAGCAGCTTCTGCTCCATGCTTTTCACAAATTT
>QIMC01000297.1 GCA_003232185.1 Flammeovirgaceae bacterium
TTTGAACGGTACTTACTGAGGAAACCAGCCAGGCATTACCAAATACGCTTTCATTTAGAAGAGCACTGGATGCTTCAGAGCCTACCAATAAATATTTGGTATTTAGCATGTTTACAATACCAAAGTCATCCCAGTTCAACTGACCAGTTTGAAGTCCCTGCAGTATATCACGGTATTGAGTATTCAAACAGCCATCGATCAGCTCCTGATAGCGTTTCATTTTTGCTCCATGGTATCCGCCAAGTGATTTATGAAAATATGAGGTTCGGGCTTCAGACCAGGGGTATTGAAGATAGGAGAGTACGCGATAGTTTGGATCCGGATCTTTAAGTAAATGTTGATCGGCTGCACTAGGAACCACTTTCTGTCCTTTGGAGGCACTTATAAAATCCTCACTGCGGAGGTATCTTTTGTCAACGCCCCATAGATCGATGAGCAGTAAAAGCCCCATAATCCCATAAAACAAAGAGAAACCAATTTTCTCCTTAGCCTTAAAATACAATGCGACCATCACTATGCTTATTAGAATCAAAGATCGAAAGGCATCACTTCGGAGCAAGCCGGCGCGATCTGCTCGCAAAGCATTCAAATACCAGTCAGGAACCTGGCTTGCTATTCCTTCATCAACTGGTCCATTAAAGTCTCCAATGCTTGAATAAATGATGGCTAAAAGTAAAATTCCTCCGGTAATGGCTCCTGCCAACAGTATTTTTTTCGATGAATCCGGTCTTTTCAGGTCTTGCAGTAATTTTTCCAGGCACATAAAGGCTGCCAAAGGAATGCACAATAGGGCAATCACCAATGCCATAGAAACAGAACGGAATTTGTTATATCCAGGCAAATAGTCAAAAACCAAGTTGTTAAAGGATTCGAAGTTGTGCCCCCAGGAAAGCATGGTGAAAAAGACAATGCCTATACTGATCCAAATGAGTTCCTTCTTGGGTAACAGGAAATAGCTCAATACAAACAAAAATATTACGATTGCTCCTGCATAGGATGGTCCAGCAGTTCCTGGTTGGTCACCCCAATAGGTAGATACCTGCTGAAGCTGTTGACGAATCTTTACAGGGGCCATTCTATTGGATCGTAAAGCTTCACCCAGATTACTATCAACGGGCAGTGATTTAACGCTTGGCCCTCCATAGAATTCAGGTACTAAAAGGGTTATTGGTTCTAAAATCCCATTGCTCCAGCGAAAGGCGTAGGTTCGATCCAGTCCATTGCTCGGGCCCTCGGTATTGACCAGGTCAGAGGGACCTCTGGTAGAGAATTGACCATATTCGTAGACGGACCATATTTTCCCCAGGTTACAGCCAAGGGCAAGTAGTACTGCTATTGCCAGGTAGCCTAAACTCTTGGAAAGAACATTTAATTTGCCTTCCCGGATGGAATATACTAAATGAACTCCCCCATAAATTAACAGCAGCAACAATAAATAGTAGGTTATTTGCAGATGGTTTGATCTAAGTTCCAGCGCCAGCCCCAATGCTGTTAGAGCCATTCCAAGTAAGTGTTTTCGATCAAATGTCAGGTGTACACCGGCGAGTACCAATGGCATATAGGCAATCGCCCACATCTTCCACATATGACCGGCTTCTATGCTGATAATATTAAAAGTGCCAAGGCTGAAGGCCAGCCCACCAATTATTGCCACCCATGGTCTTACTTTGAATACCAGCAGCAGGATATAAAATGTGAAACATGATACCAAAGTAACTCCAGCAGGAGCGGGCAACCACAAAGTGAGTACCCTATGTACATACAATATCAAATCACCGCTCCATTGGGTATTAATTAAATAGGCTGGCATACCGCCAAACATGGAGTTCGTCCAGAGGGCCTCATCCCCAGTCTCATTTCTAAACTCAATAATCTCCTGGCTTGCCCCCAGTCCCTGAACAATGTCGTGTTGAGCGATGATTTTGCCACCAAATACCAAAGGATTGTAGAAAGCCACTGTGGTTAATACAAAGATTGCTGTAGCTACAACATGAGGTAAAATATTTTTTTCGAAGTTCATATTAAGGGAAAACTTGAGATTTTAAGGCTGGAATTGTAGTATGATAAAGCTAATAAATTTGTGCCAAACTGCTTGTCTAATCATTGGATTTCCATATTCGGGCCCATGAACATCTCAGGAAACTGATGGCGCTCCTGTTTTTTTCTCAGGTGTATTTGCCACCATCCTTTTATAAACCCCCAACCGTATCCTGCTATTTGCACGATGGTAGCTAGTACACCTAGTATGGCAACAATAATGTTTCCAGTACTCCTCAAACAGTCAATAAGTATCAGCAAGAACCCAACGAGCAATAGGTACCACAAAAGAGGAGCTAGTACACTTAGCAGGGTTATCAATAGCCCTAAAATCAAGGCAAAAGAAGGAGCTGTAAATATCCACTTCATGGATGCAGGGTGCCATTTCATCAAGATTGTTCTGGCCACTCCAAATTTATAAACTTGTAAACCGAATTTTTTAAAATCAACCCTTCTTTTGTGGTATACATAGGCATTGGCGAGAAGTCCTTTAGTAAATCCCTGGT
>QIMC01000086.1 GCA_003232185.1 Flammeovirgaceae bacterium
ATTGCTGTTTAGACGGCTTATCTGGGAATTAGGTTTTGAATTGATTGTAATTTACTGACTGTGAGATTGATATTAATCGAACTCAGGTTATGAGGTACTATGTAAAATCATTACCAGGTCACCGTACCATTAAGCGTTAAAATGACTCCTGTTTCCGTATTTTCTACAGTGCTATCATTGAATACAACCCTATTTTCTCCAAGAGCTAGATCTAAAGAACCACAATCTATAAAAGTATCAAATCCTGAAATACAGGCATGTCTGTATGGTATACCATCTACCACAATGCTCATCGAAATTCCACCTGCTCCCACAACGATCACAAAACCATTTTCGGGATCATCAGTAATGAAAATATCTGTATTTCTTGGATCCCCGGGCGGAAAAGGGGCAGGGTCGTCAGAAATAACAGTTCCCGCGTTTACAATAACAATTGAATCTTCAGTACCTGTTAGATCGGCCCTTCCTTCTGCTACATCACCTACGATCAGCGTTGTACCTACATCTGAAGTATCATCACCGGACAATTGTATAGTACCTTGCGCATTATTGTTATCCAAATCATCATCACTATTATTACTGCAAGCCAAAACTAAAAAAATAAATAGAAAGAAAAGATGTGGTTTGTATGGATTTCTCATGTTTTTCATAAAAGAGTTTTTTGTAGAGATTATTAATTGAATCGTTTATTTAAACCTTTTTCATGTTATATGTACTTTTACCAGTTATTCTTTCCTATAATCGCCTTGCGCATAAGAAGCTACAATACTACTACTTGGGGTTTTACAATTATTGGGAAAGTCAAAGAAATAAATACACTTGGGCAAGCCATTCGTAAAAGCTATTTTCACCCATCCATTACTGCTATTGCCAAATCCTTTATAGCTATAATTTGCTTTTACTGTCACAGGTCTTCCTTTAGTGTCTGTTGGCCGTACAATTACACCAGAAATACTTCCGGGTTCATAGCGATTAAAAGACCATGTTTTTGCTTGGTTGGCAACTAGGTCGTCAACCAATTTCATGAAATCTTGTGATCCTGAAGGTCCACCAGATTTTTTCATAACAGTATATTTACTACTACCCGGCATGCGAATAGCAGGTTTGTTTAGCGCAAATAACTTAAGGTTTTCTTCAAATCGTTTTATACCAGTACTATTGCACGAGTTTAGCTCAAAAATTTGAGCCATATCATTTTTCAGCCCTTTAGCTTTATGCATTAAATCCACAGAATTGCCCATCGCGTTTGGATCGGTAATCATTGCTATGGTAGTCCGCAATGCATCGGCACTTTGAATATTCTCGACCTCCAGTTTAGCGTTGTACAAATCTGGGCGGGCATATAAACGAGTGCCAACCAATTTCCATTTAATACAAACCCTGCTGGTTTCCATTCCGTACCCATTTGTGGTAACCTCTTCCGTAGCACATACCGACTTCATAATCTCAACTTTATTGGCTGGCAGATAGGTAGGGCATTGTCTGCCAAAGGCTCTAAGATATTGCTCAAAAATCATAAGGAACTGCAGATTCTCACGTTCGAATTCAATATTTTCAAAATGGCCCCTATAGATGTAATCAAAAAACTCGGCATAGTATAACCCGTCGGTATCGAACATCATTGATTGTTCCTCAACATCGAACCTTTCTGATTTGTCTATAGGAGCCTTGATAAAGGAAGTGGTTATTACAAATGCAAACCCCAGGCCTAGGAGCAAAAAACGGTCATAGTATACCATCCACGTAGGATGAAAGTGAAATAGAGAAAAAAGACGTGGTTTGTATGGGTTTCTCATGTTTTTTAAGATTTTCCTTATTAAGTTTTATGGAATGCTACGATGAGTTAAACAGATGAAGTTAAGGGTTATAACCTGATTATCCCATAACCATTTATTGAACGATTTAATTCCATTACTAACCGTAATGATTTGAGTGATAAGTGTACATAACACGAAAGAACGAAAGCTGAGTTTTTGATAAAAAAAACATTAATTTTTGGAAGCAAATGGGATGCAACAATAAAACCACTAAATTTGATATTCAATTATCGTGAATTATGCCGTACCAAACTAAAAAAAGAGGACTTCTTGTCTTGCTTTTAGTATGTTTCCTCAGGGCAGGTATGCACTTTTATGCGGGTTAAGCTCAGAGTAAAGCAAAAGGATTAACAGAGAAGTCTAATGAAATTTTCAGGATGCTTTACGGGCTAATTCAATCAATGAAATAGAACTAGTTCACTAACCCCTAATTACTAAACTCTTTTGATGGACATAAAAATAAAAATTACCGACCGCGAAGGAGTTCTCCACGAAGTAGACGCCCCTACCGATATGAATATGAACCTTATGGAAGTGGTTCGTTCTCACGAATTAGCTCCTGAAGGTACTATCGGTGTTTGCGGTGGAATGGCCATGTGCGCCTCATGTCAATGTTACGTGAGATCTGGACATGGGCTTCCTGAAAAATCAGATGATGAAGATGCGATGCTTGCGGAAGCTTTTTATGTGGAAGACAATTCCCGATTAGGATGTCAAATTCA
>QIMC01000313.1 GCA_003232185.1 Flammeovirgaceae bacterium
TACCCATCTGAGTTACCACCTGGTATTTTTCTGCCGCCTCAGTCAACAGCCTTGCTTCTTTGATGCTATGCGTTAATGGTTTTTGAAGATATACATGCTTGCCCATTTGCATGGCGGTATGTGCAGCAATAGCATGAGTATGATCAGGAGTTGACACGGTAACCGCATCTATGTTATTACCTTCTTTATCCAGCATTTCCCGGAAATCGCGGTAGTATTTGGCATTAGGGAAGTTAGACCTGGAATCGACTGCCATTCGATCATCTACATCGCAAAGAAAAGCAATCCTGGCATTCGGACTTTCTGCAATAGAAGTAAGATCGGATTTTCCTTTTCCTCCCATACCTGCAATGAAAAGCGTGTCGCTTGGGGCCACATGTCCTGTGCCGCCTAACACATGTCTTGGGACGATGGTGAATAGAGCAAGTGAAGTGGCAGAAGTTTTTACAAATTTTCTACGGGAAAACACTTTTTTAGAACTTGGCTTCATTTTCGTTTGTGGTTTAGAATTTGAACAGTAATATACAGCTATGGAAACTGAAAATCAAAATTTGATATTGCAGAGTATAGAAAGAGTGCGAAGGTGAGAAACGAAGGAAATACAGCACAAGTCTTCGGATTTTATCCTCGTCCTCGTGCTGTATTTGTGGAGCATATCAGAGTCGAACTGATGACCTCTACACTGCCAGCGTAGCGCTCTAGCCAGCTGAGCTAATGCCCCGAGAGTGCAAATATATATGTTTTTTTTTAATTTAAAACGGTCGACGGGCCTTAACAAAGATACCATGGTAATAATTGGACCACAAGTTATTTTCAATCACTCCAAGCTTGGTGGAGCTATGAATGAACTGAATGTCTTTTCCTTTTCTTACAGAAGTTACCATGCCTACATGGGTGATCTTTTTTCTGCCTTTTTTTGCTGAGAAAAATACCAGATCACCCGGTTTGAGCTCATTCATCTTTACCGGTTTGCCGAATTTACTTTGCAGTGCGGTAGTTCTTGGAAGGGTCAATCCGGCTTTTTTATAAGAAATACAAAGCAAGCCACTACAATCCATGCCCCTAGCACTGGTTCCACCATATTTGTAAGGTGTTCCTGTATAGGAGCGGGCTGTTGAAATCACCGTTTGAATCTTGGGATCTACAGAATTTCGGTTTTTGGAAGTGGCACAACTGAAAACCACTGCTACCATTACCAGATATAAAAGCTTCTTCACTGTATCGTGTTTCTCCTAAAACGTAATAAATAGCCCTGTGGTGTCAAATATAAAATGAATTGAACATTTTAAGGCCATAAATATTATTTTTGCCATCACTTTAAGATTATTTCTATGTGTGGGATTACCGGGATTATGGCATTTAACGAAATCGGTCGAATGCATATGATTCGACTGGCTCATTCCACGGAGTTATTGAAGCACAGGGGTCCTGACTTTCAAAACACTTTCATCGATGATCGGGCAGGCCTTGGTCATCGTCGCCTGTCAGTAATTGATCCCTCCCCCCAGGGGCATCAACCGATGGCAGATTTCAGCGGGCGCTATCGAATTGTCTATAATGGAGAGATTTATAATTACCAGGATCTACGGAGGCAGTTACAAAATAAAGGAGTAGAATTCAGGTCGGAATCAGATACTGAAGTTCTGCTTAATCTTTACATCCATCATGGTACTGAGTGTTTAAAAATGTTAAATGGCTGCTTTGCATTGGCCATTCTTGATTGTAAAAGAAATGAATTGTTTCTGGCACGGGACCGTTTCGGAATCAATCCATTGTTATATTATTGCGATAACGACAAGTTTGTTTTTGCCTCTGAGATGAAGCCGCTACTGGCTTATAATGTTCCCAAGATTTTGGACTATGAGTCACTAAATCTATACCTGGAATTAAACTATGTCCCCGGTCCGTTTACCATGATTGAAGGCGTGAGGAATTTATTGCCAGGAGAATACTTGAAAATTAGCTCATCGGAGGTCTGCCCAAAGCGTTATTATCAGATTTCATTGCCCTCGAACTCTGGGACAGAACTTACTTACGATCAGCAAAAAATTAAAGTGGCTTCTTTAATGGAAGAGGCTGTGGCAAAAAGATTAGTTGCTGATGTACCGTTAGGAGCATTTCTTAGTGGAGGCATTGATAGTTCTGTAGTAGTGGCACTAGCCAGCAAATATACAGATCAGTTAAGCACATTCTCTATTGGCTTTCCTGATCAGCCATTTTTTGATGAAACAAGCTATGCACAATTGGTAGCAAATAAGTTCAGTACCAACCATACCGTGTATCGCCTGAATAATCAGGATTTATATGGTCACCTGTATGATATGTGGGACCATTTGGATCAGCCATTTGCTGATAGTTCAGCATTGCCCACCTATATCTTGAGTAAATACACCCGCCAATCTGTAACGGTAGCTCTATCGGGTGATGGAGCAGATGAGCTATTTGGTGGATATATTAAGCACCTCGCCTTGCAGCGATCCATGGAAGGTGGGGTTGCCAATTTCATGGTTCGCTCACTAGCTCCGGTATTGGCATTATTGCCAAAGTCCCGAAACAATGCAATTAGTAATAAAATCCGTCAATTGGATCGTTTGGCTCATGGTTTATCATTGTCATTACCTGAACGGTATTGGTTTTGGGCGGGCATTGCAACTAAAAAACAGGCGTTGGCGGTATTGAATAGCGAGACTTTGGTGAACCTGAACCAGGCCGCTGTCGCGGGTCGTCGTCAACAGATCCTCAATTGCCTGGGATCCAATGTCGATTTGAATACTGTACTTTAT
>QIMC01000213.1 GCA_003232185.1 Flammeovirgaceae bacterium
CGGCAATTAATGAACTGATGCTTTCAGAAAAATGGTCTACCCAGCTGTATACTCAGGATGAAGCCCGGGAACAAACGCTCAAAGAAATCAGAAACCCCAGGGTACTGCATATTGCTACCCATGGTTACTTTTCAGCGGATGTGGTAGGGTCTTCCGTAAGCAACGAATTGTTGAACTCAGGATTAATGTTGGCAGGAGCAAGCAATGCCCTTTATTACAAAAGAAATCAGTTGCCTTTTGCAGGTGAGGAAGATGGAATCCTGACCGCCTACGAGGCCATGAATCTGAATCTTGATAATACTGAACTGGTGGTACTTTCGGCCTGTGAAACCGGTGTATGGGTTACAACGTGCATTTAAGGTAGCAGGTGCTCGCAATATAATTCTGTCCCTGTGGAAGGTCGATGATGTTACTACCCAAAAGCTCCTTTATTATTTCTATCAAGGCTGGCTTAAACATGAGGACAAGCAAAAGGCCTTTAAAGACGCTCAAGTGAAACTTCGGGAGGAGTATATATACCCCTACTATTGGGCTGCCTTTATTATGGTAGGTGCATAATCCGGGTTCAAGCAGGTTTGGTGTGTATAGTTAATAAGCCAAATATTGATTCTCATAACAACTTACCCGTTGATCTATCCGTTAATAATGGTTTAGGACAAGCATATATGTACAAATACAGCAATGAATAGTGCAGCATTAAGAAAGGCAGCAAAAAAGGTTAGTGAGTTTCCATTTACTACCTATCTAAGCTTCTTGCCCATCATCAGGCATTGGGAGTCACTTGAACAGCAAGGCACTAAAGAAGAAAAGGTGTATGCAAGATCAGTTCTCAAAGAAATGGATAGAGTTCCGGCATTTAGAAAGCCTATAAAGAATCATGGGTTATTTGTTACAAAGAATCGTGAAATGGTGGATAAGTTGTTATCTGCTGTTTTCCCTAAAGCACTCGAATTCAATGAAATAAAATCTGTATCCCCACCATTCCATTTCGATCATATAGCAGCGTCATCAAGATTTCAAAAGATAATTGAACAAAATGGTGGCGAACTGGGTGCTCCCGATAACCTTGGTCCAGATGCTCTTATTTTTGTAAAATATTTACACGCCTGTTTAGCATTATTGGATAAGTTCTATGGCAGATCAGTACCGTTGGAATCTCCCTTTATTTTTCGCATGAAAGATCCGGTAACTAGATTGGACAAGTACTACAAAATGACTGTCAATGGCGACTTTTTGGATATTAAGCTTAAGGGAAAGCTAAAAGAACTAAGTGAGCAGGACATCGATCAAATGTTGAATAACATACTGGACGCGGATCTTTGGACCAAAAACCTGCCAGCCAAATCATTTGAAATCAATGGCCTTGTAATATGCTCCCTGGTCAATGTAACCCTCAATGAACTACTGTCTCAGTTAAAAAATAACTTACTTGAAAAAGACGCATTGCTAACGGAAACCCAGTTCGAAAAGATTAGGTTCAACGTACGCAGTTTACTCAACATCCCGGACTTACGGGTTGGCCTTGGAGTATTCAATAGTGAAGGGGGCATTGCAAATTTTGGTCATTGGAGTTGGCGGGATTTGATTTGTAAAGAGGGAATAAAAGACATCGACAAGGAATTCAATGGTTCCATTTACCACAAGGTTTTAGAGACAGGAGAGGTGGCGCTGGTGCAAGATATCAACGATATTAAGCATCCAACTGGTATAGAAAAGGCCATCCAACAAACTTGCGTCAGAAGCATTATTGTCGCTCCCCTAAAATACAACAATAAAATTATCGGATACCTGGAACTTGGGTCTGGTTCTCCTAAGGATCTAAATCCCTTTAGCATGGCCCGGGTGGAAGATATTCTTCCTTTATTCTCAGTGGCCATCCAGCGTAGCGTTGAAGAGCGAAAAGACAAAATTGACGCTATTTTAATGGAGAAATGCACCGCCATCCACAATAGTGTTCAATGGAGATTCCAGGAATCTGCTCAAAGATACTTGACAGCGCTGGAACAAGGATTTTCTGAGGTAGAAATGGAGCCAATAGTATTTGAGGAGGTATACCCGTTGTTTGGCATGTCGGACATACGTGACTCTTCCGAGCATCGAAATATTGCTATTCAGGAAGACCTAACCACACAATTGGAACTTGCACAAAAGATAATTTTAAAAGCAAGGTCACTAAAGGAGTTTCCTGTTCTTGAAGAAATCAATTACAGAATTGAAAAATTAATAAGCTCGTTGAAGGGCAAGCTTCAATCCGAAGACGAGTCCAAGGTTTATCGCTTATTGAATAAAGAAGTGGAACCACTTTTTGATTATATCACTACCGAATTTCCGTCGTTGTCTACAGATGTTGCGAAATATCAGGGTGCATTGGATCCCAAATTAAAAGTTGTCTATAATCGACGAAAATCTTATGAATTAAGTGTAACCAAGATTAATTCCGCAATTAGTGAATTCCTCGATAAGAAAGAAGAAGAGGCCCAGATGATGTATCCACATTATTTTGAAAAGTATAAAACCGATGGTGTAGACTACAACATTTATATTGGCAAGTCTCTCTTGAAAAATGGCATATTTAACAATATTTGTCTCTCAAATCTCAGATTGTGGCAATTGATAATGATGACCGAAATGACGCAGGTAACTGCAAAATTAGAGTCAGAACTGCCCATACTATTAAGAACAGCCCAATTAATACTGGTACATGATGAGCCGATGGCTATTCGGTTTCGGTTTGATGAGAAAAAATTTGATGTCGACGGTGCTTATAACATAAGATATGAGATTATCAAAAAGCGAATAGATAAAGCGTTAATCAAAAACACGGAGGAACGTGTAACTCAACCTGGTACTATAGCTGTGGTTTATACGGAACCTGAAGTCCTTTTGGAATACCAACAATATTTTGAATTTCTTCACTATAAAAATTTAATTGAGAAGGAAGTGGAGCTACTTGAATTAGAGGATACGCAAGGGGTAACGGGTTTAAGAGCCATCCGGGTCAAGGTTGTTTTGAACGCTGAGGAAATAATTGAAACTTCTGAAATTGAGGAAATTATTTCCAGTCTCCAGAAAAAGAACTAGTGTCAAGTCAA
>QIMC01000013.1 GCA_003232185.1 Flammeovirgaceae bacterium
GCGGTTGCGCACCGGTCCACCTAGTAAATCTACTACCCTAAGACCATGGGCTTTTGCGTAAGCGTCCCATATGGCACATTCAAATCCATCGTATTCCCGGCAAAAGGTGAAAGGCAGATTTTGCAAAGACATTTCTATCAAGTCAGCGCCGAGCAATGATTTTATTATTTCCTGGACTAACCCCCAGTTATGACTGCGATACAACTCTCCCCATCCAACCACGCCCGAATCCAACTCTAATTTCAGTACGATCTTAGAAAGCTGATCAAACTGTACATTCCATCCAGATTTGGCCCACACCGGCAGCATGTGCAGCGGTTTATTGATACTCTCACTGGCCACCGTACCAGGTTTTGCCGGCACGATCACTTCATAGCAAGTTATTTGGGCGATTTTCATTATAAACGTTCAGTTCGATAGTCGTCACTCGGTACAACCAAGCGACATGAATCATAAACAAAATACAGTTCGATAGTCGTCATTCAGTACAACCGAGCAACATGAATCGCAACAAAAATAGCGCTTGGCTTCGCCGAGTGCTGACTATATACGTTATCTGTTCTACTTTTCAATCCTTAATTGTCAATCGAGCTTCTGCTCCGTGCAAAATCTATTAAATAACAAGCTGGTAGTCCCCTTATCAACGTATAAAACCTGCCCGGTAATAGCTCTACTTAAGTCCGAAAGTAAAAACGCCACAGCATTCCCGCAATCCACAGGTTCAATAGGGTGCAATAATACCTGCTGATCCTTCACAAAGTCCTCTTCCCATTTATGTGGATCATCCGACCAGGATTTAATGAGCTCATAATTTTGTTCAGCGTGCACTAAACCCGGGCCGATGGCATTTACCCGGATATTATGAGGGCCTAATTCCACTGCCATCCCTCGTGTCAGTCCTTCTACTGCCGATTTTGCACTGGCATAGATAGCGTATCGAGACATAGTGGAATGAGCATTGACTGACGAAATATTAACGATATGTCCGATGTGACCCGCAACCAGCAACTGATTGACAAAGGCCTTCGACATCTGCCAGACACCTTTAATATCAATGTCATACAAACGGTCAAATTCCTCTTCACTGGCTTTATGCGCTACGGTGTTTAGGCCAACGCCCGCGTTGTTTACCAATCCATCTAATAACCCAATCTCGCTGGATATGTAATCGAACATATCAGATACCTGTTCAGGGTTGCTTATATCTGCAGCTACTGGAATGGCCCTGGGGTATTTTTCTGCCGCAGCCTCTGCTTTTTCCTGATCAATTTCATTTAATACTATGGTTGCTCCAAAGTTTGATAACGCCTGGCATACACCACCACCAACACCAACGCCCCCACCACCGGTAACCAGAATTTTCTTTCCTTCTAAATTCATTACATTATTCCATAAGTTTTAAATGCCTCTGAGGCACTCATTCCATCTTCCAGGGCTTTTCTCACCAATTTTTCACCTCTGACCTTTTCAAGGGCCTCTTCAATTACTTCATTCTCCTTTTCTTGTGGAATTACGCAAACTCCATCCAAATCACCAAAAATAAGATCGCCGGGGTTTACTAATACCTGGTTTATTTTTATAGGAATTCTAAAATCTACCGCAGTCCCCCTGAATGCCTGATCCTGGGCATAACGTCCATAGGAAAAAGTCGGGAAATCCAGGTTCAGAATTCCTGGGGTATCCCTTGAATACCCATTAACAACCGCTCCCACAGCACCTAGTTTAGTGGCCCTGATACTCAGTAATTCCCCCCACAAGGCATAAAGCGGAGCCGCTCCAGAGCATATATAGACCTCATTGGCCTTAAGATCATCTAAAGCTTCAAAAAGCTTGCCGTATGGGTGATCGACAAACTTTGCTGCATCGGGATGGTCAGTGTCCAAAACCAACACCGGCATGGCACGACCGACAACTATCATATCATCTCGTAGAGGCTGTATCTCTGGAGGCAAAAATTGATTTAATAGGCCTAATTGATCCATTACATCACCAATCACTGCTGAAAACAGCTCTTTTTTCATCATTTCCAACAACTCATGGTCGGATTTCCATGTAATGCTCATTTAGTTAGTATTTTCATTTTGAATATTCAAGCATCCTTTCTAGTAATACTTTACCAATTGGGTCTTTATCAACCAACACCAAGCCTTCTAAGCCCTTCTTAAGGGTATCCTGATCATAACTTTCATTAAGTTTTTGGTAACATACCGCCTGCAAATAATCGATCTGTCGATTATCAGGTGTGTATGGCATTCCAACGCCTAAGCGCTCTGGCCATAATTTTGCCTCTTCCAGTAAAGACAATGCCTTTCTATTGTTTCCTTTGTCAACTAAATTCATCGCTTCTCCAAGATAAGCCCTTTGGTATATTGTCCGGCTTTTACCCGCTCCTTCAAATGGTAGTATATGAACTTTTTTTAATTGATTGATGCTCTGCTGATATTTCTGATTATCGAGCAGGAGTTTTGCATATGCAAGGCCAAGGTTATAATTTTCAGGCCATTTTTTATTTGCTTTGGTGGCCAGTTCTGATAATTTCCTTTTTTACTATGGTACATGATCAATTCACTCCAAACCCGCCAACGTTCCGGTGATAAATTCATGGCTTGTTGTAGGTCCTGAAGAGCATCGGATCCGTCAATGGATGACATACTGGCCCTGGTCAGGTAGAATACTGCGTCATCCGGATCGGCGCCACAGCTGCTCATTAATTTTGTCGCCTCAGATTGCCGATTTTTTCCCCGGTAATATTTGAACTTCCAGTGGGTGTCTTGCTTTGCTGCCCACTCCAAAACAGGGATCGTTTCACTGCGATAAGGAAATACAAACTTGATCGGGGCCGTCTTAGACTCTGCTAAAAGTCTTGCTGATTGAGCAGTATCGGTTTGTTCCAGATAGGCCAACCACAATTTAGCAACGGTATTATCAATGGTCGAAAGTATTTCCTTTGCCTCTTCCTCCTGACCTTTATTGTAATACGCTACTGCCAACTCCATATAGGTTTGATCCGATAGCTCACTTCTAAAATGTTCGCTTAGCAGGTAGTCATCATGATGTATTGAAAGTTCATAATGGGCTAAGTGATTTAATGGATCAATAGCCAGCAAGCTGGATAAGGTATTTACTGCCCGTAAATTATCTCCTGTTTTTCTTGCAATGATTGCTTTTACCTGAAGTGCGGTAATATTGTATTTGTTATAATCCAATGCCTTACCGGCCAATTGGTTTGATTCGGAATACTTTCCTTTTCCAAGTGCCAATTCTGACATTTGACTAAATGCCGCAGACCGAAATTCCATGGAACGAGCGGCCCACCCAAAGGACTCCATGGCATTGATATAGTCACCAGTTGCCCGATAAATATTGCCCGCTACATAATTACTATGCGGCCGATAGGTATCAATGCTTAAGGCCATGTTCACCTGGTCCATGGCTTCATTATACTGTGCATTTCTAAACAGCACCTCAGCCAAAGCCACTCTTGCTCCCAGATGTTGCTCCCAGATGTAATGGATCCTGCACCAGGCATTTCTCAAATGCATCCTGAGCTTTCTGAAACTCACGAAACTGAAATTCCTCTAACCCTTGTCGATAAGACTCCGTTGACTCATTTACTTCCGACAACTCCGGATATTCAAAGGGACGTTTCAATTGATTTTGTGTAGGCCCACTTTGATAATAAAGGTCCATATCCGCTACAACTACTTCAATATCAGCTCCTACGGGTACAGACACTGTTTCTATCAGTATTTCAGCTGGAGATAAAGAAATATCCC
>QIMC01000448.1 GCA_003232185.1 Flammeovirgaceae bacterium
GATAACGGCTCCCTATGGTCTCGTGATGGCCAGCATACAGAATCTTATTGAAAATGCGATGCACTGGAGTCGCCTGAAGGCAGAAAAACAAAAAACCGGTGGACCGCCTGCAATTGGTATATTCACTCTTCCAGATTGGTTTGAGGAGGGGCTTGCAATCGTGGTTGCCGATAACGGAACAGGTTTTTCACTTTCACCCGAGGACGCCGTAAAACCATTTGTTACTGATCGCCCCGGTGGGGCCGGACTTGGTTTGTATTTTGTCAACTTGGTGATGGAAAATATTGGCGGCAGATTGTTGATAATGACACCTGATGAACTCGAATTGCCATCTGCTTATGATGGGGCTGCGGTAGTGCTGTTGTTTAAGGCGAGGAAGAAATAATGTTCAGAATACCAATAGTACTTGTTGATAACGTACAGGACGATCTCGATAAACTTAATCAGGCATTTGCATTGTCAGGCCTGCCATGTCTCCCGATCCTATATAAGGAGGATCCAGATAATGTAACCGGTGTTGATCATGTTGTTGCTGACACAAGACATGCAAGAATTATTGCACTCGATATTAACCTTAAGGATGCTGGTGGGACTTTAGATGCCAAGATTCTCTATGTTGCGATTGCCGATGTATTAGAAAAACTGGCACCGACCGGCCCCTATTACTTGGTTTTTTGGTCTCGACATAAGAATCTGCCTGACGAAATAGTGACATTGCTCGAAAGGCCTGAGAGCAATATATCAGCTCCGATTGGGTATGGATATCTTGATAAGACAGATTTCCTTCAGGCAGACAGCGCTGATTTGAGGGAGGAACTATTGAAGCTGATTAATGAAGTATGCATATTCAGGCTTATGCTTGGTTGGGAACAAAGAACAAGTCATGCAGCTTCGTATACACTTTCCAATCTTTATCAGATCGCTGCAGCACCTCATGATAATGGATGGAAAATGGAGGAAACCAAGAAAAAGTTGATTACGTTGGTGACCCATATTGCACATGAGTCTGTCGGGCATAAGAATTCCAAGGATTCAGTAAATCATGCTGTAGAAAGGGGTCTGCTGCCTATTCTTGAGGACAAGCTGCTTGGCATGACAAGTGATAAGGACAGTGACAGTTTAAATGATGAATGGGGGAAATGTCTTGAAACTAGGGGATCGAGAAACTATTGACTCCCTGAGTGAGAAAGATATTTCCAGTCTAAATACATTTTACAATTTGGAGGAAGTGCCCGAAGAATATCCTAAATGTAAGCGTGGTGTATTTGTTACGCTATCAGGCGGTGTGGTAGATGACCAAGACTCATTCGACTCGCTTTTTGGGAAGGACAACACATGCAAGAAGCTTGTGACCGAAGAGTTTTTATTCAATACAAAGGCCGGGAATAAGAAATTTAGGAATGAGGCTCGCGAAAAAATTATCCTTGGCTGGCTTGAAGTGGGTGCGGCGTGCGACCATGCGCAGCGTAAGAACCGGTTGCACAGGTATCTTTTTTCGGCTTTGGTTCCATCAGAATATTTGGAAATGGTCTGTGATAACAGCGAAAGTAAAATGTCTCTGAAGGCTCATGACGGGATATATCGGTCACCGTTATTCCAATACAAGAAAGAACAATACGTTTTATTGGCATCTTTTAGATATACGTCCGGCTTACATAGCGATAGCCACGTTCTGGATAAGCCCATATTCAGGCTTAAAGAACAGATTATTAATGAAATAGCGTTTGCTTGGAGTAAACATTCAATCAGGCCTGGAATCACTTCATTCAGATAATGAGCGATGTGCTGTCCAAGCAGCAACGCAGTTACTGTATGTCCCGCATCCGGGACAAAAATACAAAACCGGAACTTATTTTTCGTAAAGCTTTATGGGCCAACAGTCTGCGTTACCGTTTGAAAAACAAACTGCCTGGGCGGCCAGACATGGTTTTCCCAGGCAGGCGGCTCGCCGTTTTTGTGGATGGTTGCTTTTGGCATGAATGCCCAGAGCATTTTCAGATGCCAAAGGCGAATCGTGCTTTCTGGGAAGAAAAGTTGTTAAAAACCAAGGTACGGGACAAGGAGGTAAATAGTATGTTAAAACAAAAAGGCTGGATAGTGCTCCGTTTCTGGGAGCATGAGATCAAAACTGACTTATCAGGATGTGTGGATGAGGTCTCACAGGTATTTCACGAAGCAGAATCCCGGCCAAACCGGACGGACTCATAATTCAGACAGCAACAGCAAGCCTGTTTTCCTCCTGCATAATTTTGTTTATTTTTCTAAAGATAATTTCCATTACTGGAGAGCAGACACCATTACCACACAGCTTGACTTTATCCCTTCTGCTGCCCACAGGAAGTTTGTGACTAACCCCGGCCCCCATTGCCTTGAGCAGTTCGGGTGGTTGAAGCATACGTAACATCGGTACACCTTCTTCCCATGTTACCAGTCCGAACCGGTCAATAGTGGTTACTGTACGCAGAGGTGCATCCAGTGACTGCCAACCACCCGCATAGTCAGATCCATAATAAACAATAAGGAAGGGGATGTTTTTTCCCAGCGAAGCAATTGCCCTCTTAGCTCTATCCAATGTAGCTTCCGCACGGCCAATTATGTATAGTGGCCTGTTTTTGTACTGACCGCTCCAATCAATGATGGATTTCGCATTTTTTTGACTCTTTTGGTGCGACACAAGAAGATGTTCTCTGGTGATGATTGATCCTTCTCTATCGCAGATTAGAAAGAGCCGTTTTCTGGCCTGGGGGGTGCCAAATTCATGTGCATTGAGGAGCATCTGGCTGACTGTGTACCCATAGCTTTCCAGAGTAGCAATCAGTTCTTCATGCCGCTCCCATTGCTTCATCCGATTTACGTTTTCAACAATAACCCATCTTGGATTAAACGCGTCTATCCATGTGAATATACTAATTGCAGTCTCGCGGCTTTCTTCGCTTCCGAGTTTAGCGCCGCGAGCTATGGAGTGTGCAGTGCATTCAGGCGATGTCAATAATATATCTGGGTGGAATTTCCGTCTGTATTGAAATGGGTTAATCTCCTCAATCTTTTCCTGAACCACGGTTGCCCCAGGGAAATTTGCCTTATAGGTTTCAGTTGCAAGGTTCCAGGCATCCACTGCTAGCAATGGGACACCTCCACCTCGAACAGCCCCCCTGGCACCGAAGCCTCCACCGCAGAATAAATCAATAAATTTCAACATGTTATGCTCTTTTCTTAGTGCTCGTTTAAGCTGGCGCCTAATACAGAATCTGGTGCAATTATATCCATTGAGGCGAGGTTAACGCTTTTAGTGGTCTTATACCAGGCCTGAGCCTGTTTGTGTAATAATTAGGGAGGGATTCCAGGGAAAAAGAGAGGGGTCTACCTAACCAATTAACTGCTGTCCAGTTAACTCTTGGGAACAGGCATTATATATCTGTCTGGGGAGCGTGGGGGGTCGCGTGCGATATAGTGGACGGAGTTAAAATAATAAAATAATTGACCCTCCCCAGGTTAAACATATTCTGCCTTCATGCCCCGACACGAAAGACTAAATTATCCCGGATGTATCTATCATGTAATTACCCGGGGAATAGA
>QIMC01000121.1 GCA_003232185.1 Flammeovirgaceae bacterium
ACTCTGCGGGAACCAGCACTGGGATTATTTCCGGCAGGAACAGGGAGGACATGGCTTCCCCTTAGGTTGAAGCCAGCCAGCATTCCTGCACCCAGGCCTCCAAATATCTTAATGAAATGTCTACGGGAATCTTTTAGAATACTCATGTTGTCAATTGGTTTTTCTTGATAGTATACTATTCAGTTATTCACCAAAGTTATGGAAAAAAAATTTATAAATTTTTCTTTTCAATTTAAGTAATAAATAACTAAGTCTATGAGTTCTTGTCTCTGGTCGTAGGATATCCTACGACCAGTATTAGGGCCTTTCGAGGAAAACATCGTTAACATGTTAGCATTAGTGGCTTTTTAAGAGCCTATAGTTTTTAATTTTTAATTTTTGTTTGGTAATGCATACAAAATTTATTATCATATGCATAAATCAAAAATAGAATTGATCATGAGAACAACATTAGACATACCTGAAAACCTACTATCAGAGGCAATGAGAGTTACCAGAGCCCGTACTAAGACGGAAGTAATCAAATTCGCCCTTGAAAATATTATTCAAAAAAATAAACTTAAATATTTGAAAAAATATCGGGGGAAAATAAAGCTTGAAATAAATATGGATTTATTGAGAAAACGAAATTGAATATTTTAATCGATAGCTCCGTCTGGATAGACTATTTGAGAGGTGGTGATAATTCAGAGTTTTTGGATTATTTCATTGACGAAAATATTCTATGTACAAATTACCTGATTCTTTCTGAATTGTTACCGGCTCTAAAACGAAAGAAACAGCCTGAATTGATTGGAATATTAAGGAGTATAACTCAAATTCAGTTACATATAGACTGGGAAAACATTATTCAGTATCAAACTATTTGCCTTACAAACGGTATAAATAAAGTCGGGATTCCTGATCTCATAATATTGGATAATGTGATACAAAATGATTTAGTTTTATATTCTCATGATAAACATTTTGACCTGATACAGAATCATATAGAATTCAAATCCTTTTCATCTTAATTTTCTGTTACTATTCAATTGTCTGAATCAGGATTTGCTGGATTTTGGGATTACAGGATTTCTTGAATGCGGAAAATTTAACCTGACCACCTGCGGAGATTAATCCCCGACAAAAGCATTAAAAATCCATGACGGCGCTCATTTGTAAAACAGATAAAAATGCATTTCTTTTCCATGAAATGGGGTATTTGAAATTTGCTTGCCGGTACTCGGCGGTCGGTAAAGCATCAAAAATTCTCCATGAAAAATTCAGAATTCCCCGGCTCTAGCTGGTAAATCCCCAGGGCATTGAGCACATATCATGCAGACATCTGGCCACAATCTTCATTGCCAATAATCCCTTCCGGGGTGGGGTGGTAAAAATTATATAATTATTCGCTTTTACTTCAAAGGGATTATAAGCATCAATACCTACCTTAAATCCGCAGGTGAGAGATAAAAAAGAGCCATTGTAGGCTTAAAATAGTTTGTAATAAGCTTTTCTGGCTCAATTTTCTTCACTTATTTGAGTGTACGACCAACCAAATAAGTAGAAAATGAAAATTACAACTTCCAAGGAAAAGATCACACCATTTGGCGGATTCAATTTTTGTTATCAGCTGCTCAACGATAGCGGTATTTCGGAACTAGTAGATACTCACCTGGGCAGTCGGGTCAAGTATGTGGGTTTCGATTACTCAGAGATTTTCATGAACCATTTGGCCATTTTCCTTAATGGTGGTGATTGTACCGAAGATATTAACGAACACCTTAGAGACCATCTCAAGGAAGTTCGTGGATTATCCGTGTGTAGTGCCGATACTATTTTGCGTGGCATTAAAGAGCTGGCCACTCCCATAGAAGAAATCACCAGTTCCAGTGGGATAACCCATCAGTTCAATATCAATATGGGAATAGACCAATTACTACTGAAAGCCTTGAAGAAAACCCATCAACTTAACACCAAACAGGGATATACATTAGATTATGACAACCAAGTGATCGCCACCGAGAAGTACGATGCATAGAGAACTTATAAAAAATGTGCGGGTTATCAGCCCAGTGTGGCCAGTATCGATAAAAACATTGTTTACATCGAAGGTCGTAATGGAAACAGCCAGGCCAAATACCAACAAACAGAAACCCTAACCAGAGCCTTCTGTTTATTGGACGCTCAGGGCATCTGTATCAAGCACTTCCGGGCGGATTCGGCTTCCTGTCAGCAAAAGGTAATAGATCTGGTGGAAGAAAAAAGCCAGTACTTTTACATCCGCGCCATGCGCTGTGCAGACATGGAACAGCAAATTAGCCGGCTTCCGGCCCAGGCATGGGGAAAAGTACGCCTGGGAGTACAGGTAAATGGAAATTGCTCAGATAGAGGGCTATAGGCCTTTTGATGGACACAAACCATATCGTTTAGTAGTAAGCCGGATCAAAGGAAAAGACCAACAAACAGGCCTTTTTACAGGTGATGCCTATACTTATAGGGCCATCATTACAAATGATGATCAGTGGGACAACAAACAAAT
>QIMC01000088.1 GCA_003232185.1 Flammeovirgaceae bacterium
TAGGTTAATAAAGTAAACTCACCATAAGATATCATAGCATGCCACACCAAAAACGAGTGCTAATATTATTGATCATGGTACTGTCAGTTATCTCTCTAACGGTCGCTTTAACCTATAGGACCGGCTCCCCTCAGTTTCAGCCACAGGTTATCGATGATCAGGTACAGATTGGTTATGGCCTGGCCATAGGAGATGTGGATGGAGACGGTAAAGACGATATACTATTGGCAGACAAGAAACAATTTGTCTGGTATCGCAATGGTGACTGGAAGCGGTTTGTTATGGTTGATAACTTAACCGAACGGGACAATGTATGTCTGGCAGCCCGGGATATAAATGGCGATGGTCAGGTGGAAGTAGCGGTAGGAGCCCAGTGGAATCCAGGAGAAACCAGCAATGAAAACCAATCAGGGTCAGTGCACTACCTGATTCGGCCACAGGACCCAACGCAATTATGGCAACCGGTAAAGCTCCAGCATGAGCCCACAGTCCATCGCATGAAGTGGGTAAAAACAGCTGATGGCTTTCAACTGGTGGTATTGCCTTTGCATGGAAGGGGAAATAAAGGGGGAGAAGGAGCAGGGGTCAAGGTATTGGCTTATAGCTTTCCTCAAAATCCCCTGGACCAATGGCCCAACAAAGTACTTGATCAAAGTATGCACCTCACACACAATTTTGATCTGATAAATCAGGGAAGTTCCGAAGCATTGCTAATAGGAGGAAAAGAGGGAGCGAAAATGATAAGCTGGCAAAAAGGAGCTCAGCAAAGTAGTCAGGTGATCGATGATCATGGATTTGGAGAAATCCGGAAAAGTGATCATCTAATTGCTGGGATTCAGCCATTGCATGGACAGCAACTGGTTATTTATAATCAAAAGGGTAAAAGAATAATCCTGACTGACTCCTTGAATCAGGGACATGCATTGATTCTGGAAGACTTGCTGTCACAGGGCCAGGATCAAATCATTGTTGGCTGGAGAAATAAGAATGACCAGGGTGAGATGGGTATTAAAATGTACCGGGCTAATGACCCCGATTGGAATACCTGGCAATCAATCTGGATTGATAAGAACCAGATGGCTTGTGAAGATCTCAAAGTGGCTGATCTAAATGGTGATGGTCGAATGGATATAATCGCTGCTGGCCGAAGCACCCACAACTTAGTGGTTTACTGGAACAACTCAGGAGATTAAACCCAGATGTTGGTTGGAAGGGGAGGAGCACCAGGAGTTTCAGCTTTGTTGTTTACTATTTTCGATTTGGCAGACGCCTGTGACCAGACCCGGTGACCTTTTACTTAGAAACGCCCATGGCGGTAAACTTATCGATGCGTTGTGTAATTCGTTCTTCGGTACTGAGCTTTTCGAGCTCATCGATGTGACGTAAAATTGCTCTTTTTATTCTTTTGACAATACAGGGTATATCGGTGTGTGCACCACCTATAGGCTCTTTGATGATACCGTCGATTAGTTTGTTTTTGAGCATGTCCGGAGCAGTGAGCTTTAAGGCCTCAGCAGCCTGTTCCTTATAGTCCCAACTACGCCATAAGATAGAGGAACAAGATTCAGGAGATATTACTGAGTACCAGGTATTTTCCAGCATAAGTACTTTGTCACCGATGGCAATTCCCAAAGCTCCACCTGAGGCACCTTCACCAATAATTATACAAATAATAGGTACTTTTAAGCGGAACATTTGCTGGATATTTCGGGCTATGGCTTCACCCTGCCCTCGCTCTTCTGCTTCTAATCCCGGATAGGCTCCCGGGGTATCGATTAGGGTAACAATCGGTTTATTGAATTTTTCTGCAAGCTTCATCAACCGCAGGGCCTTGCGATACCCTTCAGGATTGGCCATACCAAAATTGCGCATTTGTCGTTGCTTGGTATTGCGTCCTTTTTGTTGGCCGATAAACATAATGGTTTGGCCATCTACCTTGCCAAAACCACCAATCATGGCCTTGTCATCTCCTACAGTCCGATCACCATGTAACTCAACGAACTCGTCACAAAGTTCCTTAATGTAATCCAGGGTGTATGGCCGGTCAGCATGACGTGAAAGCTGGACTCTCTGCCAACGGGTTAGGTTGCTGAAAGTTTCCTGTTTTAGCTCTTTGATCTTGTCTTCAAGGGATCTTACGGCTGCGCTAACGTCTACATCGCTAATAGCTGCAAGATCCTTCATGTCAGCCAATTTGGCTTCTAGCTCTGCGATCGGTTTCTCAAATTCCAATAGCATGGATGGTTTATTTCGGCAACAAATTTAGTACTATAATTGTTTTAAGCAACTGCTTCTTATCAATAGATAACGAAATTAAATATTTTATTTGCATGGGTTGCAAAAGATAATTTATGCGGGTACATTTGCAACACTTTTTAGTCCAAAAGGATCTAAAAAGTGTTGTAATTACAAATTACGAATTACGTATTACGAGAAGTGTAGAAACTAAGCAATTCGTAATTCCTAATTTGTAATCCGTAATTAGTAAACGGTCTGGTAGTTCAGTTGGTTAGAATGCCTG
>QIMC01000091.1 GCA_003232185.1 Flammeovirgaceae bacterium
TTTAAAGGTACTTTCTTTATTAACTTAATTGGATTGACCTCCGGTTTGGCCTGCACACTATTCATTTACTTATGGGTAAATGATGAATTGGGTGTGGACAAATTTCATGAAAATGACCACCGGTTATTTATGGTGATGGAAAGGCAACAACATACGGGAAGCGTTAGAACTACTGCTTCTACGCCTGGATTATTGGCGGAAGCTTTAAAAGAGGAAATGCCTGAAATTGAGTATTCGACGGTAGCAACCCCTACTTATTGGATGTCAGGAATAAACCTTTCAAATAAAGACCACGCAGTAAAAGCTTCGGGAAAGTTTGCCGGTCAGGATTTCTTCAAAATATTCTCATACCCTCTGATTGAGGGCGATGAAAATAATGTGCTTTCAGATAAGAATTCAATTATAATTTCTGATGTGCTTGCAGAAAAATTGTTTGCGTCCAGCAATGACGTTATTGGCAAAGCTGTAATCATCCAACATGATCAATCATACCTTGTTTCCGGAGTTTTTAAAGCGCATTCCTCTAATTCTACAGAATGGTTTGACTTTGTATTATCGTTTGAAGTTATGAAAGAGATTGAGCCAGGTATGCTGGACTGGGGAAATTCGGGCCCGGATACCTTTGTGGTTCTAAGAGATGGGGTTGAGCTCAATCAATTTAACCAGAAGATCGCTGACTTCATTCAATCTAAGTCCGAGGATACTCACCGCGAATTATTCCTTACTTCTTACTCAGAAAATTATCTATACGGTGATTATGACAACGGAGTGCAAGCAGGAGGCAGAATCGAATATGTGAGACTCTTCTCGGTGATTGCCATGCTTATACTGATAATCGCTTGTATTAATTTCATGAATTTAACTACAGCAAAAGCCTCAAGAAGGCTAAAAGAAGTAGGAGTAAAGAAGGCGATTGGGGCTGGCAGGAAAACTCTTATCGGACAATATCTTGGTGAATCATTATTGATATCGTTGTTGTCATTATTATTGGCACTCCTATTGGTAGGTATATTGCTTGAGCCATTTAATATCATTACCGGAAAACAATTAACGCTTAATATTGATAGACAATTTATTTCAGTTTTATTGGGAATAACTCTATTTACTGGATTAATAGCTGGGAGCTACCCGGCACTTTATCTTTCCAGTTTTAAACCGGCAGCTATTCTAAAGGGAAAAATAAATGGTTCTGTGGGTGAGTTAATGGCTAGAAAAGGATTGGTTATTTTCCAGTTTACCATATCTATCATATTAATAGTTTCTGTTCTGGTGGTATATAAACAGATACAGTTTGTTCAGACCAAGAATGTCGGTTTTGAAAAGGACAATATCATCTACTTTGAAAGAGAAGGAAAACTATTAAATAACCTCGAGACTTTTCTATCAGAAGTAAGGAACATGCCAGGAATTTTAAATGCTTCCAGCGCAATGGTAAGCATGGTAGGAGGAGGTAATACCACTAGTAGCATTCATTGGGAGGGTAAGGACCCGAATAACATCACCCCATTTGCCAAACGACCCATAAACTATGATATCATCGAGATGTTAGGCATAGAACTTGTAAAGGGCCGGTCTTTCTCAAAAGATTTTGCCACTGATAGTACCAATATTATATTCAATCAATCGGCAATACAAGTAATGGGGTTGACTGATCCAATTGGTAAGGTGATTAATTTATGGGACAATAATTACCAAATAATAGGCGTGGTTAATAACTTTCACTTCCAGTCACTCCACGAATCTGTGGATCCTTTATTTTTTATATTGGCACCGGATGAAACCCAAAAAATCATGGTTAAAATAGCCGCAGGAGAAGAAGTCGAGACCATCAGGCAGTTAGGAAAATTCTATCAAACTTATAACCCTGGATTTCCCTTCAACTATCAATTTTTGGATCAGGATTATCAAGCACAATATATTGCAGAGGTACGGGTAGGAACTTTGTCCCGATACTTTGCCGGTATTGCTATTCTTATTTCTTGTCTGGGCCTGTTTGGGCTGGCCACTTTTACCGTAGAAAGAAGGTTGAAAGAAATTGGTATTCGAAAAATACTGGGTTCCGGAGCGTTTGGAATTGTACGCTTACTGTCCGTTGATTTTACCAGAATGGTTTTAACGGCCATCGTGGTGGCCCTGCCCATTAGTTATCTAATTGCTACCAACTGGTTGGGCGACTTTGCTTACCGCATCAACTTGGAATGGTGGTTTTTCATTGGTCCAGGGCTAGCAGCTTTATTCATTGCCTGGATTACAGTTAGCACGCAAACCATAAAAGCGGCCAGGATCAATCCTATAGACTGTATAAGCGATGAATAAATTTTGGAGCACCCAAGCAAGCATCGGCAGATTTGCAGATACCAGGTTATAGTTACTTCTAGTATTATGCTGAAACACTATTTAAAAATTGGTTACCGAAACCTCATTCGGAAAAAAGGTTATTCATTGATCAACATCGGCGGCCTTGCGGTAGGAATGGCTGTAGCCATGTTGATCGCTTTCTGGGTCCATGATGAACT
>QIMC01000400.1 GCA_003232185.1 Flammeovirgaceae bacterium
AGCTGTTGAATTGGCGGCTAGGGACACTAATGGATCAACAGAAGGCCAGTACTGCTCAAATATCATTGGCCAAAAGAAATAATGTGTCCGTCGCCCTGGATATTGCTCGAGAAGCCAGGCAGATACATGGTGGCATGGGTATTACAGGAGACTATCCTATTATGCGTCATATGATGAACCTCGAGTCGGTAATTACCTATGAAGGAACCCATGATATTCATTTGCTTATTCTAGGTCAGGAGATCACCGGCATTCCAGCTTTTTACTAATTCCTGGATCCACGTAATCGACCCTTCAAGGTAAGGATCACTACGGGCAACAGCGGGTCATCAGTGAATACTGTCACTGTTTTTTCCTGATTTCCCACTCGATCATGGGTAAAAAACCTGACCCCAATATGTGTTGATTCCCCGGTCTAATACAATTACAGTTTCCAAATACCTTTTTCAATTGTAACACAGACTTACCCAGATTTTGAACAGAAAATTGGACATCAACTGTATCACCTTGCTGCTTCACACCAAAATCAATGATGGTTTTTGAAAAATAAATTTTAGGGGACTCAGTGTTTCTTTCATTGGGTAAATCCAACAAGGTGGCGGTCACTGAAAAATTCTTGCGAGCTTCACTTTCCTCATAGGTGAAAATTGATATGTCTCTCTGACATCATAATGAACCCAAATCTTACCTTTGGATCTGGGGTTTAGGGTATAAGGCTCAAAAGTAACGGTTATGTGGTTTGGCCCTTCCATATCATCAGCAAACACCAAAATCTGGTCCCCCTCATTGTATACCTCAAAACTTTTTGAAAAAAGAGACCTTTTAGTGATTGTCCCTAGATCGAATGATTTATGTTTTGCCCTCAATGCTCCCATTTTTTCTGGAAAGGCATCTATTATAGATTCTGAAGCAGGTTCAACGAATCCATTAATCTGAAGTAATATAGAATCTTGTTGCCCCTTGTAATGTACCACTACAGTCTTTTCAAAGGAGCCTGGCCGGTTAAATGGATCAAACTCAACTTCTACATAACCTTTATCTCCCGGGCGAATGGGATCTATGGACCAATTGGTAGAGGTGCATCCGCAACTGGCTGTGACCTTTTCAACCTCCAAAGAATCAGCAGTATGATTAGTAAAGGTGAAACGATGGCTCACTACACCCTGGTCATCCATTATTGTTCCAAGTTCTGCTATCGGTTCTTCGAAAAAAACAACCTCTAACTGCTGGGCCTTGATGGTTATGGCCATCGATAACAAAATAAATATAAAAATTACCCGAATATTCATTAGGGGCAAAGATCACCAAAACCATTTAAATAATGATATTTATTGAGTACTGATTTTTGGCCAAAATTAAATTGACTTATTGAATTCCGATCTAAGACTCCAAAGCTTCGAATATCCAATTGAGTTTAATTCTTTTTAAAAAAATATGTTTCTTTATGGTTCATTTTGAGAAACAGAGTATGGCTAGAATTTTAACAGGCATCCAAAGTACCGGCAGGCCCCATCTGGGAAACTTGCTGGGCGCAATTATTCCAGCAATCAAACTTTCAAAAGACAAGGCAAATCAGTCCCTCTTTTTTATTGCCGATCTTCACTCACTTACCCAAATAAAAGATTCAAAACTAAGAATTGAGAACACCAACGCCACTGCCGCCGCTTGGATCGCCTGCGGAATGGACACCACTCAGCAAATTTTGTACCGGCAATCAAGAATTCCGCAAGTCTGTGAGCTCACCTGGTACCTCAATTGTTTCACTCCTTATCCAATGCTGGCTAATGCTCATTCCTTCAAAGAAAAAAGTCACAAGTTGTCCGATGTAAATGCTGGTTTGTTTATTTATCCGGTTTTAATGACTGCCGACATTATTCTCTATGATGCAGACATCGTTCCGGTAGGAAAAGATCAAAAGCAGCACCTGGAAATGGCCAGAGACATAGCGAGTAGTTTTAATAATCAATTTGGGGACACCTTTGTACTTCCTGAAGCCCGAATCGATCAAAATGTAATGACCATCCCTGGTACAGATGGTCAAAAAATGAGCAAGTCATACGGCAATACCCTGGACATTTTTATGGATGAAAAACCCTTGCGTAAAACAGTAATGTCCATTGTAACCGACAGCAAGCCGATGGAAGCACCCAAAGACCCCGACTCCTGTAATGTCTTTGCAATATATCGATTGCTGGCTTCTGAGGATGGAATTGTTGATATGCGCAATAATTATCTGGACGGAAATTATGGGTATGGGCACGCTAAACAAGCACTCTTCGAATTAATTCTCTCCAAATTTGAAAAAGAAAGAGTATTGTTCCAGGACCTCATGTTAAATCCCAAAGAAATAAATCGACAACTGGAACAGGGTGAGCAGCGAGCCACTGAAATCGCCCAAACCGTTCTTGACCGGGTACGAATAAAATTGGGGTTTATTTAGCCTATTCAGGCCAAACAAGAAAGCGCTTTTTCCTATTTACCTGGACCATAAGTCTGGGAGGAGCAGGCACAAGTACCATTCTGCTCAATTGATTGGGGTATTCATCCAGGATGACCGGTACACCCTCTCTCAGGTCAACATCAAATGTATCACTTCCATCTGAGCTTTTAGTGGGGATATATATGTTGGCAAGGTAAGCAATGGGCAGAAGTACATCAGTGTCCGGACATATCTTATCATGTACTTCCTGAATTATTTCCTCCATTTCCTCTCCGTATTCTTCCATCAGGGCATCCTCCATATCATGCAACTCATCCTCTACCTCATCGTAATGCAGGTCTTGATAACCAATTTTATGAAGTTCATTTTTCTTCTGAACAACAGCTATCAAAGAGAGATCCAGAGCTCCTATATCCATGATGAGTTCGTAATGGGTTTTAATTCTGTCAAACAGACAAATTTGATTTACATTGCAAGTAAGCAGAAATTAATATAAACAACAATAAGCATGGATCAAGATTTTCTTCCCTTGAAAGGCACGGATCACATAGAATTTTATGTGGGAAATGCAAAGCAATCGGCGTACTATTATCAACATACCTTTGGCTTTCA
>QIMC01000467.1 GCA_003232185.1 Flammeovirgaceae bacterium
TTCCCAGAAAAGCGGCTTAGATATTATCGACTTTTAAAACCAGGACAAAACTGGAGGAATTTACCTGAAAACCTTCAAAAAGAGGCGCTAGGTAAATCATATTTTGCAGGTGGAGGTAAAACCGGATTTCTAAGGCGGCTAGCTTGGGATAAACCTGCCCCTACTCTCGTAACACACCCTGCCATGCCTGCAACAGACCTAGCGCATCCTGTAGAAGAGCGCCCTCTCTCAATTCAAGAATATAAGAGGATTCAGGAATTCCCTGATGACTGGGAGCTAGCAGGCCCACTAATACAACAATATAAGCAGGTAGGAAACGCCGTTCCAAATAGCTTAGGTTGTGCCGTTGGTAACCACATCTTAAAGTTGCTCCGTGGGGAGGAACCCGTTCAATTTCTCGGGTTTAGATATTCCAGATACAAAAACACCAGTAAAGCTGAATGGGAACACCAATTTAATGCAGCTTTAGAAGAAGTTTTATCTCAAAAGTCACCAAAGCAATCAGAATTAATGTTTGGTTGATTCCGTCATTTCCATGGGTTCTCTTCTTCAACGGCCAAGCACCCAGGATTTGTAGTGAGTGTATTCTTCACAAAATCTACAAATGACTCTTCTGATAAATGGGTAGTGCCACATATTTCGTTAAGTTTGTCCCACATGTACTGTATTCTATCGGCCTTAATTCTGTACCATTTTTCAATTTCCGTACCGTCTCGAACTGAACTGCTAGAGCTATTTTCAGAATTACTTCTATTTTTTACTTGCAGTAGATCACCATTTTCATTGACAAAATCGACTGATTTCACAGTTTCACCCCAGGCACAATGCCACCCATAATCTTTTAAATTGTCAGATAAGTATTCTTCTAAAATCAAACCAAGAATATTTTCAGCAGACATTCCAAGGCGATGTGCATATGATATTTTACCCAAATCATCATCTGTTAACTCTGTCAGGCGGGATCCAATTATTTTATCGATAATAGGATCTGCCACGGTACCAGGAGGGTTTGATGTTCTCTGGGATGCCCTCCCATCAAAGCCTCCTTGATATTTATTTAGCCATTTCCGAATTACTGCTTCTTCATCATCATTCTTTCCGCCAATATTCGCAGGCGCTCTATCGACATCATTTGCGATTACAGAAAACACGAAGCGGGCACTCCCACCCCAATCTATACTTTCTTCTTCAGCGATTTTCTTGGCTATTCGTGTTGCTCCACTAGATCCCATGGATTCAATTGCTTTGTTTAATTTCAATTTCCTCTCCGACGTATTTTCTAAATCGTTTTCAGCAATAGTTTGTTATACAGAAATAAGATATTGCCTGCAAAAAATCAGGCACTAAAAAATTAAATCTAGCCGCGTTTCTTCAGTACCTGGTAATAATTCAGTATGATTCAGAATTGACTGTGCTTGTGCGTATTCTGGCGATCGTGAACACCGATTCTGGAAACCAGCGGGGTCAGACCGTCCCCGATAGAAATCGGGCAGGTTAGCAGTGAATTATCAATACATGGAAAAGATTCTGGTTGATCGTGAACGGTGATTCTGGTGAACCACTAAAAGTGTTCACGTTCACACCAGAATAGGTGTTCACGATGCGCCAGAATCACCGTTCACGTTCGACCAGAATATGCACCAGAGGTCATCTTCGAGTTGTTTGAGTTGTTCTTTATTCATATGATTAATTCGTATTTTAAATGTATAAATTCATAAACCTGTAATATCTATTACACCCTGCTTCAAAGCCTTAAGAAGACCCAGATTCTCTTCAAATTGATCACTGGAACTGCCTCTGGTCATGTCTTCTACAAGTGGATACCTATCTCCTGCTGTCTGTTCTGCAAGAATCTGCTTTAATGCTGTCAGGGTTTCTTCACCCAAACAATTCGCAATATCACGACCCAGGAATCTTGCACCTGTGCGGACATAATCAAATTCCTCATCAAGTAAATCGGGGTACTCCTCTGCCAATCTTTCGTTGTTACCGGCATCAAGATAACTGTGAATAATGAATATCAGATCAATAGCATCCCTTGTATTCGCCGGTGATCTTTCTTTCCAGGCAATCAGTTTCAAAGCAGCCAGTGATGTAAGGGATGCCACCTGAACATCCAGGTTCGGATTTGTATTTAGCCTGACTGGCACTGCATCGTTATAGGCATCCTCGAAGCCAAGTATATTCATACGTACTTCATGATCAGGGGGCCAACTAATTGAACCATCCGCTTCTTTTATAGCACCAAACGGTACAATGTCGACGGGTATTTTTTCATGGTATTGCAGTCTCTGTGTCATTTTTGTTGTAACGAAATCTCCTGTTTCAACCAGTCCATTTTTGAGTGCTTCATATTCATCCCAATTTTTGACTTGAACCGCGAGATCAATATCTCTAGTTGCACGACGTGCTTCAATTCCAAAGCCATACTGCAAAATGAGGTCCCGCGCAGTCGCGCCCACGACAAAAAACTTTATGTTTCTCGATTCAGCAGCTGATGCAACCAGTTCATAGATGGCAACTGTTTGCGGATCAATCTTCCCTGAGATGTTGAGCAATTTCCTTTTCATATATCATTTCCGCTGTTTCAATATTCCTGGGATCGCCTGTTGCCAGTAGGTCTGCATAGATCAATATTGGATTTACTATTTTGTTATCTGGCCAGTCACACTCAACATTCCAGAAGGTTTTTAAAAGTTCAATTTCTCCATCTGTATCTTTACGCATCCTGAATTTCAATTGCAGATCCTGTGGCTTTCCTCTCACATATACTGTTTTTATCTCAGGGATTAAATACTGTGTAAGATAATCCGCGGCAATCTCACCTCCCATGTATGCATCAAAATTCTGCAGCTTTTTATTTTTCCACCAGTCAGCTTCGTTTGTAGTGAATTTGCCAATGAGTAATTTTGGTCTCAACTGCTCTGGATAGGCTTCTACCCAGCGATCAAATAGCTTTTTCAGCCCTATCAGCCTTCTCTTCTTTTTATCCATTTCTACCAGGTGGCCCAGATCTTTCAAATCTGTAATCACCCAGCCCACTGTGCCCAGTGCCACATCTGCTGCAGCTGCTATTTCCCGATAAGGCGCATTTACCAGCTCAGGATTACACAGAAATACATATATAACCTTTAATCCGGTGGGTTGAAATGCCCGCCTCTTTGGCGTTTTCCCCATCAACTTCTCCGGCCTGTTCCCTTTCACATACACAAGTACAGGGGGCTCATTGATGTAGGCATTTCCAGCCGCATCCAAAAACCAGATATCCAGCTCTTTGAGGCGTTCAGCCATCACAGGATTGATGTAGTCAGCGACCAGCAAGCCTTTTTCCGGGTATTGCTTGAACTGCTGCGCTATCGCCCCAACGGCTGCTTTAGTGAGGTGAGTTTTCATCTCAATAAATAATGGTGTTTTCGTTCTATCATTTATCAGATAGCCAAATGCATCAGCACCTTCAGGTGCATTGTCAAGCAACTCGGCATCCACTCTCAAGCCTGTAGCTGTGTGCAATAGAACACACACTTTCTCAAGAAGCTTTTGTTCTCTTGCTGGGTTATGTCGATTTGGTTGATACATAGTATATATAATTCATATTTGTTCATTAATATATACTGTTCATTTATTATGTACAAGTTATAATTATGTACAAAATGGCTCTGAACATGAACTGAGGATGTATCATCAGGACAATGGCATGAGAAACTCAGAGAGACCTCTAGAGTGAAATATCGAGATTTTTTTCATTGTCATGAAATAAAAACTAGAAATATCAGGCTTACTCATCTGGTAAGAAATCAATGACTGTATAGTCAAGATCAACGACCACCCGCAGAGCGGGTGGTCTGATGAAAGCCCCTGGAAGGGGCTATTGTTAAACTCCTATTAATCTTATCTGCTCCTGACGTTTCTCTTCCAGTTCCTGGTTCTTGATATA
>QIMC01000229.1 GCA_003232185.1 Flammeovirgaceae bacterium
AGAAAATCATATTGGAACATAGCTATTTAGATAATTCCAGCATGCGTTGAATAGGGATGATGGCCTTTGCCCTAACCTCCTTAGAAACATCCACTTCCGGAGCCTCGTTTTTAAGGCATAAGTAGAGTTTTTCAAGGTTATTCATTTTCATAAACCCACATTCACTACAAGCACAGGTATTATCTTCTTTAATAGGGGCTGGAATCAGTGTCTTGTGGGGCACATCCTTTTTCATCTGGTGCAAAATTCCGGCTTCGGTGGCTACTATGAATTTAGAGAAAGGACTGGTTATGACATGGTTGATCATTCCGGAAGTCGAGCCAATATATGATGCTACTTTAAGCACCTCTGGAGTGGACTCAGGATGTGCGATAAATTTAGCATCCGGATGTTGAGCGTGCAAAGTCAATATCTTGTCTATAGCAAATGCTTCATGTACCAAACAAGCCCCATCCCATAACACCATATCCCGGCCGGTTTTTTTTATCAGGTAACTGCCCAGGTTCTTATCAGGAGCAAAGATAATCGGTTGGTCCTTTGGCACTGACTCAATAATTTTTACTGCATTGGATGAGGTACACACAATATCAGTCATGGTCTTTATTTCCGCAGAGCAGTTGATGTAACTGATTACCACGTGATCAGGACGGCTTTCAATGAACTTTCTGAACGCTTCGGGAGGGCAGGAATCGGCCAATGAACACCCCGCATTCAGATCTGGGATAACCACTTTCTTGGTGGGATTGATAATTTTAGCAGTTTCCGCCATGAAGTGCACCCCGGCAAAAACAATCAGATCGGCTTGAGTACTAGCGGCTTGTTGTGATAAGGCCAGGCTATCTCCCACAAAATCAGAAATTTCCTGAATAGCCGGTTCCTGGTAGAAATGTGCTAGCAAGACGGCATTCTTTTCTTTTTTCAGCCTGCGGATCTCGTCAAACAGTTCAGGTTCTTTCAACGTTTTTCCACTCTCAGCGAGTTCATTTATTGAATTTGTCATTTTGTGTAGCCTTTTGCAAAATTACACATAACCGCTGGCCATGCATAGTGTGAGCGGTATTATCTGATTTCAAAATCATTTATTTCTTTTCGATGTACCGTTCAATTCGTTGCATGCGCTGGTTCAGCTCCTCTAATTTGTTTAGAATTAAAATGTGCGTTTTCTTGGCATCGATTCCCACCGGGCTTTCATCACTGTGTATCACCCGGGCAATTTCTTCATATGTTTTTGAATCAATATCGAATTTCATATTGCTTTTTTTAAATTAGGGATGACTGTCTTTTCAGTTTAGTTCAACTCGGCTTCTTAAATCCAATTTCTCGTCTTTTGGGTTCAGGTTGATCAATTAGCTGTTTCAATGTTTTGAAAACTAGATTAAACTGTTTGTCGTACTTCTTTTCAAGTTCAATTAAATTTCGTGAAAGTTGTTCGCTTGAGATTAACAGTTTTCTGAGTTTGACAAATGCTCTTACTACTTGAATACTCGCCTGAACTGCTAATTCTGTGTTAAGGATCGAAGCAAGCATTACGGCACCATGCTCCGTGAAAGCATATGGATTTGTTCTTGAATACTTTAATATCTGAAGGTGGTCGCAATTTGCGACAACCCAATCTTTCTCTTTTTTTGTAAACTGGAACATAAAGTCTTCAGGAAATCTTCCTTTGTTTCGTTTAACCTGTTCATTCAATCTTCGAGTTTCAACACCATATAGTTTCGCTATATCTCTATCAATCATAACTTTCTGGCCTCGAACAAATAGAATAGAATTCTGTATAAGTTCAATTGGAACTAAGCTTTTAGCCATGTTCCAAATATATTGAATGGATATCGCAAATTGCGACAACCTCTTACCTAATCGCACTACTTGTCCAAAGATCTGTTCCCTGCCTGGTAAACCTGGAAAATCTTCAATTAAACACCCAACCCCTGCCCTTTTCATCTGGCGCCTGATCAACCTGGTGTACATAACCATTGATCACGGCATATTTTAGCGTTCCATTTTTCAGCAGCAGAAAGGTGGCTGCCATCTCCAAATCAAGCCCAACAGGGGCTTGGTTCTTGCTGGTTATCAGGTTGAATGGTAACATATTTGAACCTTTTGAGGGCAGCTCCTCTAAAAGGACATTTGTATATCCCTGCTGTAGTAACGCATTCACTCCCAGATCTATTATTGCCTGCTGATTTAACAACTGCTCAGGATAAGTTTTTCCCGGTTCATAAACCAACCCCTGTTCTGGAATCTCCTGATAGCCGTATTGGGTAGAAAGATCGCCAAGATCTTTAATGGTCCCCTGGTAAAATATTGGAGGGTATCCCTCATGATCAAACTCTGCTCGCCGAATGGCGATATCAATATAGAATGGAGCTGCTGACTGATGATTTACCTGTACTTTTTTAATCAACACATCATTCAGGTTACTATCATTAAAGGGAATGTCCCAATAGCCCTTGACGTCTTGCCGGTTATACTGTTTATTGCCAATGGCCACAAAACCTGAAATGATGGCCGGATAAATTGTTTTTCAGGGTCATTAACCAAACCTCCTGATTCTATTAATATGGTGCTGGTACCCCATTTCTGCATATTGTCCCCAAATGCCCGGGGCTCAAAAGTATCATCATACCTACCCACCTGCCCGGGAATAATGGTTTGCAATCCCTCATTCATCAATGCGATTATTTTCATGGCATTCGCTCGCTGCGGGTTCACCTCTTTATCTATATTATATGCGGGTGCCAGAAACGATATAGTGGCGGATTTGGCGCTGCTGCCAACATTATAGTATATATTCTGGTCGTGCAAATTGAAGCCAAAATCTGCCTGCAGCCGATCCCTGACTTCTTTTAATAGGCGGCTTTCCGGACATTGCAAGCTCAATGCATCCCGGTTCATATCAATGTCCTGACTGGTTCTTCGTTGAAATAATTCTGCTCCATCAGGGTTCAACATAGGAATGAAATATAGGGTAAGCCGGTCAAGCAATTGTGCTACTGATTCAGCTTCCGACTGGCCCAGATAGTTAAATATATCCAGCATGGCCATGGTAGCAGTAGCCTCATTCCCATGCATTTGGGACCACAGTAATACCGTTTGGGATCCATGACCTATGGAAACCAAATGAATGGATCTGCCCTGATATGATTCGCCCAGCTGAGTTACCTCAAAGCCCATAGCAGGGAGCCTATCCAGGTGAACCAACAGATCGCTGTGTTTGAATCTGCGATGCTCAATTCCAGATTGCTTAAAATTCGGATATTGCTCCATCAATTGGTTGGTGAAGTCCTGTGCTTGCAGCGTTCCTAGGGTCATGATAAATATAATTAGATGGCGCATGTGACTCAAAAATATTCTATCTTTCTGTCAAGGCAAATTACTGAATTTAACGGATTGTCAAACCATAAAATATCAGCTTCCGGTGCTCTTTCTCTATTAATGGCGTTCAGTCTTATGCTTTGGTTTGCTGCCTGCAGCCCGCTGAAGCAAAGCTTGAAGAAGGTAGGTGAAAATCCAGTCTTTGCTGGCAATTTTACTGGTTTTGTTTTGTTTGACCCTGAAGATAACCAGATCTTATTCGAACATCAGGGATCCAAGTATTTTACACCTGCTTCAAACACCAAATTATTGACATTTTATGTGGCAAACCGGATCCTGGGAGATTCAGTTCCAGCCTTTGAATATCAAATCAGAGGTGACAGCATATGGCTGTGGGGCACCGGTGATCCCAGCTTTTTGAATCCGGATCTTCCCGGTTCCAGGGTGTATAATTTTCTAAAAGGGAGGCAAGTACAGCTGGTAACAGATCAGTATGCTGAGCCGTTCTACGGGCCTGGGTGGGCTTGGGACGATTACAGCGAGAGCTACCAAAGAGCCAAAGCGGCTTTCCCGATCTATGCCAACGCGGTCCGCATCAGCGGAGACTCCATTAGCGGGGCGGTCACGGTTGTTGCTCCATCGATATTCAAGGACAGTGTCATATTTGAAGCAGATGAATTGGGCAGAGCAATTTATAGTAATCAGTTTTATGTAGAAAAAGATTGGGACCATCAGGACAGGCTTGAAATACCCTTTTTCAGTACAGACCAGCTGTATACCAAATTGTGGTCAGACACGCTGGTCAGTGAGGTACAATGGACAGCATACCGCGAACCCATAGACACCCGGGTATTCTATTCAGTGTCTGCCGACAGTGTTTTTAAGCGAATGCTCCAGGTATCGGACAATTTTCTGGCAGAGCAATTGATCTTGTTGTGTTCCTGGCAACTATTTGGCGAACTGAACAGCAGCAGGACTTTAGAATTGTTGACTGACTCTCTGTTAGCAGACTTACCCCAGGCACCAATCTGGGTGGACGG
>QIMC01000001.1 GCA_003232185.1 Flammeovirgaceae bacterium
CTAATTCCTAATTCCTAATTCTCTTCCCATACTGAATGCTGCTAGAAATCGTTTCTATAAGGAACATCTTTTTACTTTCAATAAGTTATGTTTATCTTAATGACGGTTTAATGACACCATACATGAGCAAACTAAAACTACTGAGTAAGAATTTCTACTTCGTTTGTGGAGTATTATTTTTAGTTTGGATGTTGTTTTTCGATTCGAATGATCTTTTTTTACAGTTTCAAAGAAGCAGTAAACTAGACCAATTAGATGCTAAAAAGGAGTTTTATCTTGAGAAAATAAATGACGTAGAACAGGACCGAAAGGAACTGTTGAGTGATGATGAATTGTTAGAGAAGTACGCAAGAGAAAACTATTTAATGCGTAAGCCGACGGAGGATCTTTACATAGTGGTCGAACAGCCTGCCGTAGAATAAGCGCTATCTGGCTTAAAGATACTATGGCCCTTTAGATAAGGGCTTTTTTATTATTTCCTGAATGAAAAAATTAGTTCAAGTATTATTACTGTTCCTGCTCTCCAGCTACTGCTTTGGACAAAAGCAGTTTGACCCGGAGGCAGAATCAAAGTTCTTTGACCGGGTGTATTTCGGAGGAACATTCAGTTTTCAGTTTGGAGATTTTACGGCAATTGTGATTTCACCTGTTGCCGGTTATATGGTAACCAACCGGTTTTCCGTAGGACCCGGGATTACCTATCAATATTTAAAGGGAGAGGCTTTTGATTTTAACACGGGCAGGGTGTATAACTATAACTCCAACATTTACGGCTTCAGTGCTTTTGCAAGATACAATATTACACCCATGTTCTTCGCCTATACGGAATACGAATCATTGAAGGTAGATTTCCCAAGTTTTGATGGAAGCGAGTTGGTTAGAGAATGGGTGCCCGGTTACTTCATTGGTGGAGGTGTATTTCAACCAATTGGTGGGCGTGCAGGACTGGGCCTTACCGTTTTACTGAACCTGCTTCATGACGATCGAAAATCGCCCTATAATAGCAACCTCATCATCAGGGCAGGAATTACTTTATAGGACGAGGAAGTTTTAAATCAAATTTTGAGGATAGCGTGTTAAAGCTATCAATAACCACCGGCAGTAGCGGAATACCACTGATTTCGCGAATTTTATAAGTTGTACGCTCAGGATCTCCAGGAATTAGCACCTGTTCTCTACCTGGTGCAGGTTTGGCGTTTCGAAATCTAGTAATCCATCGATCCATTTCGGTTTTGAATTCTTCAGCCGGCCTAAAAGCATCGATTCTCATAGCGCCAAAAAAATGACCGATACCTTTTCCCACAGGATTACTGCTGGGTTCAAGGAAGCTAACGAAAGGAGGCACCCAGGGACCGTAGTTCGCTCCAGAGAAAACTGCTGAAAATATATCCACAATACTGCCCAAACAATAACCTTTGTGGCTTCCGAATTGACGTGTTCCTCCAAGGGGCACCAATGCGCCACCCTGTTCCACACAACTAGGATCAGTACTTGGCCTTCCTTCCAGATCTTGTGCCCAACCTTGTGGAATGGGCTGCCCTTTGCGTTTCATAACTTCGATCTTGCCATTTGCTACGGTAGTGGTAGCAAAGTCCGCCAGGAATGGAGGCTGATCTAGTGCCGGGATTGCTACTGCAATCGGATTGGTTCCTAATAATCGTTCCGCACTGAAAGTAGGTGCCACCAATGGGCTGGCATTGGTCATAGAAATGCCAATCATATCATTTTCTACTGCCAACATTGCATGATATCCTGCGGTACCAAAGTGATTGGAATTTCGTACCGAAACCCATCCGGTACCGGCAATTTTGGCTTTGTCAATGGCTACCTTCATTGCTTCAGGAGCCACCACCAAACCTAACCCGCCACCACCATCTACTACTGCAGTGCTCGGGGTCTCATGGACAATCTCAATATTTGGGGTAGACACTATCCGGTCCTTTTCCCAGAGGCTAACATATCCGGGCAGGCGCGCTATTCCATGGGAGTCCACTCCTTTGAGATCCGCATCAATCAACACTTCTGCAGCCAGGTGTGCCTGATCTTCCGGGCATCCCATTTTCAGGAAGACCTCAACGGTAAACGCTTTAAGAGAATGATGTGTATACTTCATGAGTTAGCAGCTTTCAATAAATGCAAATATATTGGTCAACCGGCAAAGACCAGTGAAAAATGTTTATATAACGCTAATATTTTAAGTATACTAACATAGTTTTTATAAAATACTCTACTGATTAACCTGGATAATGCTTTCGACCTGTAGTGGGTTTTGCTCATTTTCTGGAATTTTAAGTATAAAAAAAGAACCTCCGTTAATGAATATTGAAGAATACAGAACTTATTGTTTGTCAAAACCGGCAGTAACAGAATCTATACCATTTCCGAAGTTACCAGACGTATTAGTTTATAAAGTACTTGGAAAAATGTTTACCGCCACGGATATAGTTACTTTTTCAAGTTTTAGCATTAAGTGTAATCCAGAAACTATAGACGAATTGAGAGCGAAACCATCCTACTTTAGTAAAAAGCATTGGAGCAGGGTGGCTATAGACGGAACAATTTCGGACAAATTACTTTGTGAGTGGTTAGATATTTCTTATGATTTAGTAGTAGCAAAACTTCCTAAAAGGATGCAGATTGAACTAAATAATAAATAATTACACGTGTAATTTAATAAATATTTACACGTGTAAATTTACTGCATTTTTAAACTATCCTGTTTTTTGGAATAATTGAACACCTTACACACTGGTTGTAGGATTAGCTTGCGTTCCTACGACCTCTACGACCTGTTTTACTGCGGAAGTCGGTGTTAGCGCATGCTATAACCAGTGCTGCATAATATCTGGACAAACGCATTCCTGCCAAGGATATACTCCCGACAATATACATGAGATAATGCTTCGCTATCGCTTGCACTCTCCATGTACTAACCGATGGCAGTAATGCAACAACCTGCACCAATTCAAAAGAAAAACAGCGAGCCATTAGTTGACCCGCTGTTAACCATTAATGATTAGCTATAAAAGGAGACTTTTTGAAATATTTATCATCAAACAATTGTTCAATAAGAAAAGAGGCAATATCAGCAGCACTTATTTTATCGCCTTTACAATCTTCCAAATCAACTATTATTTGACCCTTTACATCCGAAAATTCAATTAATGGAACCCTAACTAAAGTCCAATTTAGATCACTCTTGGACAAAATAGAATAGGTTTTTTGTATATCAGCATGAGGTCTTGGAAAGTTTGTTCTCATCCATTCAGTTGCAATACTTGTTTTCTGACTTTTTTTATCAAAAGGAGTATCGACATTCAAGCCAGCAACCAAAATATAACGCTTAATTCTAAACTCTGCCATAGATTTCAACACATTAATAGTTGCCTGACTGGAAACCAAATATTCATCTTTACGTTGACCAATTGTGCTAATAACTGCCTGACATCCTTGAATCAATAAACGGATAGACTCACAATCAACTGCATCACCTTTTATAACTTCAATTAATGGACTTTCTATAGTGAAATTTTCGGGATTTCTGAGTAGAAGTTTTAAACTATATCCCTGATTTATTAATTGGGTAACAAGAAATTTTCCTGTTCTGCCACCACCACCCAGAATGGCAATCTTTATATTATTTTTCATTTGTTTCTTTATAAAAATTGAAAATACGGTTATTTCTCGTGTTTGTCATAAAGGACGAAACGACAAAAGCCATTGGACTTTTGCACAAGAATAAATCAATATTTTATAAAGAGATTCTAATACTGGTAAAGTAAACAATTATCTGAAATAAACAATTGAAATGGGAAAAACACTTCTGCCAACAATTAAGCTCCAATGATGTGAAGTGAGGCTTCAGTTCCTTACACACTGGTTGTAGGATTAGCTTGCGTTCCTACGACCTGTTTTACTGTGGCAGTCGGTGTTAGCGCATGCTACAACCAGTTGCTAG
>QIMC01000478.1 GCA_003232185.1 Flammeovirgaceae bacterium
CAAATGTGTAAATTCCTATTTGGTTTAATTTCTGTTCAATAAAAGGACCTACTCCGTTTATCGTTTTCAAATCGTCCTTTTCACCTTCTGATGCGGTTTTAATGCCAATGGAGGAAACGAAGTCTTGACCAGAAGCCACAGTACCATCACCTTTATTGATTGGAGCATCTTCCTTGATCTTATTTATAGATTCAACCATAAGTTCAGGCCCCTTCAATTTCCTTAATTCCTCTTCCAAATTGGAGTTAAACACTCTTAGTTGGTTTACCTCGGCCCTCAGCTTATTGGCCTTTTCATGCGTGAGCATTTGATCAATTTTCAATTGGAGCCCATGCTTCAGCATCTCATGGGCACTTTCGATTTCAATAAGTGACTGCCGGGCTACTTCACTTCGCTCCCGTTCCTTTTTTAGTTCCTCATTTACTTGCTGCATCTCTTCTAGGCCGGTCAGGTTCTTTTTACTTTCAATGCATCGATCCAATTGATTTTGTAGTCGGGCAGCAGTACCATCCAGATCTTCATTGGCTAGTTGAAGTTCACCGGCTTCCTTTTGCAATTTCAGAGAGGCCTCCTGAAGTTTATCAATTCTTTGGTTACGCAGTAACCAGGCAATCCCATAGCCTATACAAAAAGCCCCTAGAAGCATAATCATGATATCGACAGGAGCATTTATAAATGGTTTTAAAAACATAACTTCAGAATTATAGAATGATGATTTCTACTCTACGATTTTGTTGTCGCCCACGTTGAGAGTTATTACTAACTAAAGGAACCGCATCACCCTCTGACTCTGTTAAGACATTCTTTTCATGCAAGCCGTAGGAGATCAACAGATCTTTCACCTTTGTTGCACGAACCAATCCAAGCTTTTTATTCTCTATAGCTTCTCCCTGATTATCGGTATGCCCTATCACCAGTAGGTTGCGGTTATTATTTATTGCATTGGTTGACAACTTCTTCAACGCCTTGCTGACTTGTGGATCTTTATCTGGGGATGCACTTTTTGAGGGAAAGTGGATCACTAATTTATTTTTGGCCTCGGTAACAATAAATCCAGTGGTATTCACTTCCTGTGGCACCAAATCGAATAGAACCCCCTGGTTTATATTACCCCCAAGCACTGAACTTAGGTCCTCGGGTTCCGAATTGATTTTGAAACTTCTTTTAATCCCTTGGTTTAGCAGAAGTTGCTTTATGCTCTGCGCTCTGGCCAATCCAAGATTTTCAAAATCAGAATTATTTATTTCCTGGGGGTCATACAAACCTGTTATTACCACCACCGCTGCTGGTGACCGGTCAAAAACATTCTTTATCGAATCCCTAAACTCTGTAAACTCTTCGCTGGTTATTGGGTCTGCGCTCGACCATTCAAATGAAAGTGGCGCTTGATAGGGCTCAGCAAGAATCTCTTCTTCGATTTGAGGAGGCGGATCCTGAACGGTTATTTGTTGTTTATTTGCACTGTCCTGACTGATACCACACAGTTCCCGAACCCCGCATACGTACCAACGAACGCTGATTACACACCACACCGTAAATACGATTAGCCCTGGTATCAGGATTTTCATAACTTCATAACTGATTGAACATCAATTTTAGAAATTTATCTGGCTAAATCAATATATTGGCAAGAATAATTGTACAATTCTAAGAACCATGCCGCAACTTAAATGGTATCGTGTCCTGGGTCCGGAAGAAGCCGCCAAACAAATTCCAAAGGGGAAATTACAATTGGTGAAAATAGGTAAGCAAAGGATCTGTATTGCCCACACGGAGCTGGGATACACTGCGGTATCAGATATTTGCCCCCATCTTGGGGAATCATTGAGCAAGGGGACTATTAATTTTTTATACGAAGTAATTTGCCCATGGCATGGATACCGTTTTAATTTAAAAGATGGAAGGGAATGTCAACAGCGTACACCTGATCTGGAAGTGCACAAAGTTGAAATGAGGGAAGATGGTTTGTTTTTGGGGGTGATTAGGTGATGAATGATAAGTGACGATTGACTAGGGACGATTGACGATTGACGATTGACGATTGACGATTTGATAAGTGATGAAATGATGAATGATAAGTGATAAATGATAAATTGATGAGAATACTTTTTACTAGTTTACTGGGTATCGGATTTACTACTTTCGCCTTATTTGGGCAGGTAAAGCATGAAGAAAACAACGATTATATAGTCAGCCATAGTCAGGATTGGTTCGAATTTTACAAAGAACTGCATGCCAGCCCTGAGCTTTCTTTTCAAGAGGAAAAAACGGCGGCCAAACTGGCTGGTGTATTAAGACAACTGGCGTTTAAAGTAACCAAAGGGATTGGCGGGCACGGGGTTGTTGGAGTACTAGAGAACGGCAGTGGTCCCACAGTAATGGTACGCACCGACCTTGACGCCCTTCCGGTAGTGGAAGATACAGGGCTTCCGTACGCCAGTACCACCCTTACAAACGATGAAAACGGCAATCAAGTGGGCGTTATGCATGCCTCTGTGGCCACGACCTTCATATGACCGTTTGGTTCGGCACCGCCCAACTATTGTCCGAATTGAAAGATCAATGGAAGGGGACAGTGGTGTTCATTGCTCAGCCGGCAGAAGAGCGTAGCGGGGGTGCCAAAGCCATGCTGGCAGATGGACTGTTTGAAAAATTTCCCAGACCTGATTATGTACTGGCCCTGCATACCAGTGCCAGTTTAGAGGTTAATAAGATCGGGTACGTTGCTGGCTATGCCATGGCCAATGTGGATTTTATGAAAATTACTATCTATGGCGAGGGTGGACATGGGGCTTATCCACATACCACCAAAGACCCGGTGGTGTTGGCAGCAAAAACCATTCTGGACCTGCAAACCATTGTAAGCAGGGAAATCTCGCCCTTAGAACCTGCTGTGGTCACTGTGGGCTCAGTTCATGGAGGCACCAAAGGGAATATTATTCCAAATGAAGTGCAACTAGAGCTAACCATGAGGAGCTATAGCGATGAGGTTAAAGAGGCACTTATTGAGAAAATAAAAAGGATCTGCATTGGTAATGCCATTGCTGCGGGATTGACGGAAGACAAGTATCCGGAATTCTGGATACGTCCGGAGGATACGCCTTCAT
>QIMC01000444.1 GCA_003232185.1 Flammeovirgaceae bacterium
AAGATGAGACAAGTCATCAGGCAGAGATTTTAATTGGAGCAGATGGCATTCATTCTCAAGTTAGAAAATCAATATTTGATCATACCGAATTGCGAACAGCAAACCAAGTTTGTTGGAGAGGAATTGCAAATATTAAACTTCCGGAAACCTATCAAACCGAGCTAAACGAACTTTGGGGAAAAGGAAAACGCTTTGGTTTTGTCGCCATTGGTAAAAACGACTACTATTGGTATGCTTTAGCAAATTATAAGGAAAACTATAAAGAAGAATACAACGGGATAGATTTAGCAGATTTTTATTCAGATTTTCACCCTTTGGTTCGTGGGATTATAAAATCTACTTTAGATTCAACTATTTTGACCAATGAAATGGTTGACTTAAAACCGATTAAAACTTGGTATAGCAAAAATGTTTGTTTGATAGGCGATTCGGCTCACGCAACTACCCCAAATATGGGACAAGGTGCTTGTCAAGCAATTGAAGATGCCTATGTTCTTTCTGAATGTTTGTGCAAGTATGAAATCAATAAAGCTTTCGAAGAATTTCAAAAATTAAGATTACCCAAGGCTCATCATGTTGTTAAAATAAGTTGGGCATTGGGGAAATTGGCTCATTTGACAAACCCAATTTTAATTGGACTGCGTAATCAAATAATGAAATTAACACCTGCATCAATCAATAGAATACAATCCGAGAAAATTTTTCAATTAGTAACCATATGAAGAACATATACTTAATACTTTCTGTGTTGGGGTTTATCATTCCATCAATTCTTGTATTTATAGAATCAATGGAAACTGGAAATATTCTACTTTATACAGACCTCAAGGCCACCTTTAGTGGGATGTTTGCCAATAGAATCTCCACCATATTCATGATAGATCTATTGTTTGCGGTATTGATATTTTTTATCTGGAGCTATCAGGAAAGTAAACAACATGGAATTAAGGGACTATATCTGGTCTGGCTGCTCACCATGATGTTTGGACTAGCCGGGGGATTTCCTTTGTTTCTGTTTTTGAGAGAAACAAATTTTGAGGATCGCTCGGGTCTTTCATAATCCGGGTTGAAAGTTATTTAGCAACAACATCATAAAGTGCACCTTCTTTCAGAGCATAGGATGAAACCCTGATATTGGATAAGGAAAACCGGTTAAGTAGGTAATTTGCTGGCCACCACGATCATGTCTACCCGCATCTCGATCATACCTGGTATCTTCAGTCTGTCCCCCCGGTTTTTTAAAATTATCTTCTGATGGATCTCCTGAAAGCCCTCTTTTGTCAATAGTTGCTCGGGGTCATCTGTTTTTTCTAACCCCAGTTTTAAACAATGAATGTGGCTTAGGGTGTCGAAGCTACCTGAGGATCCCACTAATGTTTCTGGTTGATACCGTTCCATGGCAGATACAAGTGAAACCAGCTGTGTATCTAGAAATGAATTAAGACTTTCCAATTCATGATCTAAGATGGGATCATGTAGATGAAACTTGTCCATCAGTCTTTGAGCTCCAATTTCGAAACTGTCTTTCCACTGAATATTTTGGTGATTACCGATGATGAATTCCACACTGCCCCCACCAACATCAACTATCAGGGAGTTTGATGTACCCAAATACAAGGCCTGTTTAACTCCTGAATATATCAGCCAGCTTCTTGCTGACCATCAATGATATCAACTTTCACCCCTGTTTGGCTAAATATTTCAGTCGCTAGTAAACGGCCATTGGACGCATTGCGAAACGCACTGGTAGCGGTAGCATAACTGATTTCTACCCCCATTAGATCCATGGTTTTCTTGAACTCATGAATCTTCTTTAACGCACGTTCCTGAGCCGGTGGGGTTATTTTGCCCAGGCTGATTCCGCCGGCTCCAATTTTGACACTTTGTTTTTCTTTATGAATTACCTGGACATGTGAAGAACCCACATCAGCTATCAATAGATGAAATGTATTGGCGCTTCATAACGGTTTAACAAATTTGGTGAATATAATATTTATTACCGCTATTGGATGCTTCCTGGAAAATAAATCCCTTCAATTTACATATATTTATGGGGCAATATCCGCTCCTCAATTATGTCCAAAACCAAGAGCAATAAAGACGAATTTATCCCTGCAAGTAATCAGGAAAAGTATGAACTTCTGGATCAAAAGAACCAGGAGGCATTACTGGGAGGAGGAGAAGCCCGGATAGCATCCCAACACAAAAAGGGAAAACTGACTGCCAGAGAACGATTGCACATGTTGCTGGATCAAGGCACATTCCAGGAAATAGGAAAGTTCGTAACCCATCGATGCAAGGAGTTTGGGCTTGAAAATCAACGCTACCTGGGTGACGGCGTGGTTACAGGGTTTGGAAATATCAATGGCCGTTTGGTTTATGTGTTTTCTCAGGACTTTACAGTATTTGGAGGTTCACTATCGGAGACTCATGCTGAAAAGATAGTTAAAATTATGGATCTGGCGCTTCAGAATGGCGCACCGCTAGTAGGGCTTAATGATTCAGGAGGAGCCAGAATACAGGAAGGAGTGGTTTCTCTGGGCGGCTATGCTGATATTTTTTATAGAAATACCCAGGCCTCAGGTGTAATCCCGCAAATCTCAGGGGTTATGGGTCCCTGCGCAGGGGGGGCGGTGTATTCGCCTGCTATTACTGATTTCGTACTTATGGTTGAGAAAACTTCCTATATGTTTGTTACCGGACCCAATGTGGTTAAAACCGTAACCCACGAGGAGATTAGCTCAGAAGAGTTAGGAGGTGCATTAACACATAGTTCAAAAAGCGGAGTCAGTCAATTTGCATGTGCCAATGAAGTTGAATGTATCAAGCACATCAAACAACTTCTTAGTTATATGCCGCAAAACTGCGAAGAGCAGCCGCCAACATACACCTATCAATCAACCAACAATGAGATAAGGCCAGGGTTAAATGATATTATCCCGGAAAACCCAAATCATCCTTATGACATGCGCGATGTAATTCAGGGTATTGTTGATGAAAACTCGTTTCTGGAAGTACATAAGATCTTTGCTGAAAATATTGTAGTGGGTTTTGCTCGCCTGGCAGGGAGAAGTATCGGAATTGTAGGTAATCAACCGGCATCTCTGGCCGGAGTATTGGACATCAATGCCAGTACCAAGGCTGCCCGCTTCGTACGATTTTGTGACTCATTTAATATTCCTTTGTTGGTATTCGAAGATGTTCCGGGTTTCTTGCCTGGCACAGATCAGGAGTGGAATGGAATAATTACCCACGGAGCAAAACTGCTGTACGCATTTTGTGAAGCTACTGTGCCACGGGTAACGGTAATTACCCGAAAAGCCTATGGCGGAGCTTACGATGTTATGAACTCCAAACACATTGGTGCAGACCTTAATTTCGCCTGGCCTACCGCTGAGATTGCTGTCATGGGAGCTAAAGGAGCATCAGAAATAATATTTAAGAAAGAAATTGCAGCTGCGGATGACCCGGAAGCGGCTCTTGAAGCTAAAGTACAGGATTACACGGCAAAATTTACCAATCCGTACCGTGCTGCACATCGTGGGTTCATTGATGAAATAATTTACCCTAAAGATACCAGGGCCCGGCTTATCTTTGATATGCTCAAGAATAAAGTGTGCAAACAGCCGCGTAAGAAACATGGGAATATTCCCCTATAACCCTATAACCCTATAACCCTAACACCCTAACACCCTAACACCCTAACACCCTAACAAAGATATGGATAAAAAGAGTAAGTCATTTCTGGAGAAGTATTTAAATAACGCTTCGCCAACAGGTTTTGAGTCATCTGGTCAACAGATATGGATAGACTATTTAAAAAGTTATACAGATACCTATTTTACAGATACCTATGGAACTGCGGTTGTGGTAATTAACCCTGAAGCTGAATTTAAGGTGGTTATAGAAGCTCATGCCGATGAAATATCCTGGTTTGTAAATTACATTACCGCTGAAGGAAATGGTGGATCAGATCATCAAATTGCTCCATCTATGCGGGTGAATATTCATACCCCCAATGGCCCGGTAAAAGGAGTATTTGGCTGGCCTGCCATTCATGTACGAATTTCGGGAAAAGAACAGGCACCTAGTTTGAAGAATATTTTTGTCGATTGTGGATGCAATTCCAAAGAAGAAGTGCTAAAGTTGGGGGTACATGTGGGAAGCGTTATAACCTTTGAAGATGAGTTTATTGTTCTGAATAAAAAGTGGTTTACCGGGAGGGCCTTGGACAACCGCATTGGAGGTTTTATGATTGCCCAGGTGGCCCGGCGATTGAAAGAAAAGAAGAAAAAACTACCATTTGGTCTGTACATTGTAAATGCTGTACAAGAAGAAATCGGTTTAAGGGGCGCGCAAATGATTGCTCATAGAATAAAACCAGATTTGGCTTTGATAACAGATGTTTGCCATGATACTAATTCGCCAATGTATGATAAGAAACTGAGTGGCGATCAGAAATGTGGAAAGGGGCCGGTCCTTACTTACGGGCCAGCGGTTCACAACAACGTGTTGAATATGCTTATTGAAGTGGCGGAAAAGAATAAATTGCCTTTTCAACGAGCATCGGCCAGTCGCTCTACCGGTACGGATACAGATGCCTTTGCCTATAGCAACGAAGGAGTTCCCGCTGCCCTTATTTCATTGCCTTTGAAATATATGCATACTACTGTGGAAACAGTCCATGAAGATGATGTGGAGCACGTTATTGATTTAATGTATGAGTTCCTTTTGCAGTTGAAAGCAGGGCATGATTTCAGCTATTTGAAATAACCTGTGAGGGGTACAAACTGGGACTTGTATTAGTTATAGATGGCCAGACTGCAACCCGGCAGACGCCAAATCAGACCAAAATCCAGGGTAACTTTTTTGTACAACTTCCGGCTCTTCAATTATTACCGGTAAACGCAGGGCAAGAGGTGCCAGTGCCATAGCCATGCGGTGGTCTTCGTAGGTGCTAAAGGTAATTGGAGTGGCACTGTTTAATTCTTGGGCAGGGATCAGTTTCCAAGTTCCCGCATCCTCTTCCAGTGTGGCTCCGATTTTCCCCAGCTCATTCTGCAAGGCAGCGATGCGGTCAGTTTCTTTTATACGAAGGCTTTCTAAACCAGTGGCCAGACAGGTTACTCCTAGGGCTGCACAGGTTGCCATTACGGTCTGTCCAAGGTCAGGACAATCACTAAAATCGTAGGTTAACTGCTCGGAGGCAAGAAATCCTTTGGAAAGAGTGATACCATCCTCATGAAATTTAGTATCTACTCCCAAGAGTTTCATGATATCTGCAATTTGACGATCTCCTTGAAGTGATTGCTTCTCCAAACCCAGAAGTGTAATCTCGCCGGTTTTTGATAAAGCCATAATGCTGTACCAATAACTGGCCGCTGACCAATCGGCCTCAACTTCGAAGGTGGTGGCTTGATAGGTTTGACTTGGAATATCTATTATATTTTCCTCCCAGCTGTATCTTGCTCCAAACCGGCTCATTATTCCCAATGTCATAGAGATATACGGCTTGCTCATGATGCGGCCGGTCATAATCACCTGAAGTCCCTGTGGAAGGGTAGGAGCCATCATCAAAATGGCTGAGATGTATTGACTGCTGATGTCTCCAGGTATTTTTATCTGACTATTTTTCTGGGTGGTAAAACCGATGGTTTCTAAGGGTGGGTAGCCATGATTGGCCAGGTATTTGATTTCGGCTCCAATTTCCATCAATGAGTCGACCAGAATACCGATTGGCCTTTCTTGCATTCGAGGAGTTCCCGTTAGAACCTTTAATTGATTGGTTAAGGCAAAGTAAGCGGTCAGAAACCTCATGGTAGTGCCGGCGTCCATTGTATCTATGGTAGATGATGGATCCGGCAGCAACCTGGTCAGAAGCCTGGTGTCCCTGGCTTCTGCAAGATTAATTAGTTGGGAGTCTCCCTTACAAAGGGCACTGATAATCAATGCCCGGTTACTGATGCTTTTCGAAGCAGTCAGTGCAATGGTGGTCGTTTTTATACTCTCTAATTTAGGAAGAGATCGAGTGGAAATTTTGATCATCAACAGTAATAACAGAAAAATTGTTCAAAAAATAGGCCTGTGTAATTTCAGAGCGCTAAATTACATAACATTAACCGAACAGGCACGTATTAATTGATACGAAGGGAGGGTAATTTAAACTGACCATTATATGAATAGATCTGAAAAAACATTGTTTGCTTTCATTCTGGGGGCTGCAGCAGGCCTGGCAGCCGGTTTCCTATATGCACCGGAAAAAGGTAAAAACACCCGTAAGAAATTGTCAAATAAAGCAACAAAGCTGAAGAAAGCTGAAGAATGAACTAAAGGAAAACATAGACAAGGACAAACTTCGTGGTTTAGCCAATTCCGCCATTTCAGGAGTAGAAAAGTACAGTCAGAAGTTCTCAGAGGTGATTAAAAACTAGTTGGAGTCTGTCTATAATGTCCGATCTCTGCGTTTCGCTTGTTTCTAAAAACTCATTTACATGAGTAAACTCCGTTTTCAGAAACTGCGCAAGCCTTGATCTCGAACATTCTGAACAGACTCCAGCTTTATAGCAGCAGACCCTATCTAGCTAGTTATAACGAGCAGTAGTAATCCAGGGCTTGCTCTATTTCTTTAAGGCTGATGGGTGTGTTATAAGAAGCGTGTCCAATATCCACTAATAGCGTACAAAAAATCTGCCCACCCTCATTTTTCTTATCCTGAAGTGCATTTTTTGCTATCGCATTTAGCTCTTCTGCAGGAATTTGAACCTTACCGAAGGTCTGAATCAAATAGTCAGTAATCTCTGCTAATTTTTGATCAGAAAGACCTTCTTTTATAGTAGACAGAAAGGATTCACAAATCATTCCAATGGCGATGGCTTCTCCATGTAGCAGCGGCTCGGTTCCATGTAAATAATGGCGCTCAATGGCATGTCCAATGGTATGTCCAA
>QIMC01000231.1 GCA_003232185.1 Flammeovirgaceae bacterium
TTTTTCCTTGGCCGCTCAATATCAATCCCAATGGGATGTTTTTGATGAATGGCTCCTACTGCTAGTGGATAGCAATGGGCTATGGATATATGGAGGCTTTGCTTTTGTAAATGCGGCTTACCAAATGCATCCTTATAAATTCCGAAATACGATTCTCCCAATTGTTCAACTAGGTGTTTAATAACCAGTCTTGAAGCCAACCATTCCAATTTTTTCTGATGATGGTGAATAATTTGATACTCAAACTGCTCTTCAGTGGTAGGGTTTAGCTTCTGCCACAGCTCTTCCAGGGATTCTTCAATTTGCCATAAAGCCCAATTGGACTGTTTTTCGGTGGGCTCAACTTTACATAGAGGCATTGTCAATGGTCATGTTCCAACCTAAATTAGGGTAATTGTGATAAATTAGAGAAATTTTAGCAATGTATGCTACTGCGATGGCGGGAATTCAGGTAAAAAAAATACATACTTTTCTTGGTCACAAGGATGCTGTCTACACACTGGGGCCCGGTGATGGTCAGTCTGTGTTCTTTTCAGGAGCTGGTGATGGCATGGTAGTACGATGGGATTTAGCGGATCCTGACAAAGGTAATTTGGTGGTTAACCTTCCGAATTCTGTTTATGCTCTACAATACATTAAGGAAAATCATCAACTAATTGTAGGACAGAATTTCCAGGGAATTCATGTAATTGACTTGTTAAAGAATGAAGAAGTAGGCTCATTATCATTAGCGAAATCTGAAATTTTTGATTTAAAATATACAAAGAACACCTTGTTTGCTTCCACCGCTGGAGGTAGCGTATTTGTAATTGATCTGAAAGGGTTAACAGTGCTCCAGCAATTGAATCATTCTAACAAAAGTGCTCGCTGCATAAGCATCAATACCGGGGCTGGAGAGTTTGCGGTAGGATATAGTGACCACATAATAAGAATATTTGATTTAGAGACCTATCAGCTGAAACACGAGCTGACAGGGCATACAAATTCCGTATTTACCGTTGCTTATCATCCTCATAAACCAATCTTGCTTAGCGGTGGACGTGACGCAAATATGAGGCTGTGGAACATGAAAGACAATTACTCTTTGAGGGAGTCGGTGGTGGCTCATTTGTATACCATAAATCACCTAGAATTTAGCCCGAATGGCCAGCTTTTCGTAACTTGCAGTATGGACAAGTCCATTAAAGTATGGAATGCCCAGGAGTTCAAGTTATTGAAAGTAATTGATAAAGCCCGATACGCGGGCCATGGAACTTCCGTTAATAAATTATATTGGTCTCCTTACAATCAACAACTGGCAAGCTGTAGTGACGATCGTACCGTTAGCATTTGGGACCTAAAAGCATAGTTTTATGAAAGTTACCCCTTTAGAGATTCGCAAAAAATCCTTTGAAAAGGTATTCAGAGGGTATGACAAAGATGAGGTCAATGCGTTTTTAGTTTCCTTATCCCAAGCCTGGGAAAAAGTAATGGATCAGAACAAGGAGATGACCATAAAACTAGAGTCGGCTGAGAAAGAAATTGCCAAACTGAGGGAAATTGAAAACTCTCTTTTTAAGACGCTGAAAACTGCGGAAGATACCGGGGCCAATATGATCGAACAAGCCAACAAAACTGCTGAGCTTCACATGAAAGAAACTCAAATGAATATTGAGGCACTCATGAATGAATCTGAGTCGAGAGCTAACTCTATGCTTGAAGAAGCAGAAAATAATTCCAGAGAAATCCTTGATGAACTTCAGGACGAAGTAAAAAAGATAGAGGAAAGCTATCATCAACTTCAGCAACAAAGAGATAGCCTCTTGCGAGAGGTTAAAAATATTGCCGACGGCTACCTGGAGCAAGTATCAAAGGCCCGGGGTGATCAGGAAAAATATTCAATCGACGAAATTGTAAAAAAGACCAAAAAAATCACCAAAGCATCCTATAGTTTTGAGTCCAAAGTCGATGAAATCCATTCGAATCCTGCAACAAGTGTTATCGTTGATGCCCCAATCAACGAACCTGAAAACAATCTGCCAGAAGTAGAGCCCTCTAAAGAGGAAGGTTCATTTTTTGATACACTTGATTAGAAGAAAATAGTGGGATTGGTTTCACTTGAAGGGTTAGAGTTTTTTGCATACCACGGCTATTACGACGAGGAGCAAATAGTAGGCAATAAATATTCAGTTGATGTTACTGTTAGAGCCGATCTGAAGGCTGCAGCGGTAGAGGATGAATTGTCTCAAACTGTAAACTACGAGGCCCTGTATAAAATAGTCAAAGAGAATATGCAGGTACGTGCAAGGTTACTGGAGCATATCGGATATGAAATTGTACAATCCATCTTCGTGGAATTTCCTCAAGTCAAGTGGGTAGAAGTAAGTATTTCCAAATTCAATCCGCCCATTGGAGGCGTTTGCAAAGAAGCCAGGGTCACATTAACGGAGGATCGACCTAGTCCATAAAGTCATCGAATTGAAATGCTCATCTTTTTGCGTCTTTTTTCTTTTCTCAACTTGCCTAATACCCAGGCATTTGCTGCATTGAGAAAAGAAAAAATACATCAAAAATCTAAACCTTTCAAAAATCAAGCACATTATGGACAGGCTCTATATAGTACCGGAGTTTGTTTGGTCTGGGTGTGAAAACATAAATCCCCTGGCATCAGCTCCTTCGTAAAAGTCCAGCGTGAGCCCCGTCAGGTACATCATTTGGAAATATGAACCTGAAGGCCCGATAAGTCAAAAGTACCATCGTCTTTCGCGGCGGTATCAAAGCCCAGAAGATAGGTAACTCCAGCACAGCCACCACTTTTTATGCCAATGCGTAAACCATATTGTTCTGGTATATTCTTGCTGCTCATTATTTCCCCAATCTCTTGAAAGGCCTTATCGGTAATGTTTACTGGAATATCCATGACAGC
>QIMC01000023.1 GCA_003232185.1 Flammeovirgaceae bacterium
GGACCGATGGAACCATGTGAAGCTTGTGATTGCAGGAAAGCAGATGAGGGTATATGTGAATGACATGAATACTCCAACGTTAGAGGTACCTCATCTGGAAGGAAATACCACAAATGGTACCCTGGCTTTTGATGGTCAGGTGATCATTTCTAACCTGGTAGTGAAGCCTAATGTGATTGAAGGACTTTCATTAAAACCTGGCATAGACCCTACGGACAATGATATAAGATACCTCCGAAAATGGCAGGTGAGTGAACCTATTACCACTGCTCAAAACGTTGATTTCCACAACCAGTACTATCCGGATTCAGCAACAAAGTGGCAACCAATAACCGCCGAACGCAGGGGGTTAATAAACCTCACTCGCAAATTCGGCAAGGCTGATGGACGCAGAATAGTGTGGCTTAAAACTACGATTAGTTCCACCAAAGCCCAGGAAACAATGCTCAATTTAGGTTTTAGTGACGAAGTTTGGGTTTTCATCAATGAAAGATTCTTATATGTAGACAAGAATTTATATGGAGCTCCCATTATGAAACAACCTGATGGAAGATGTTCGATCGAAAATACGTCTTTCAGGGTTCCTCTTGGTGAAGGTGAAAACGAATTATTGATAGGTGTAGCCAATAACTTTTGTATAGTAGCTCGCCTAAACGAGCTGACAGATCTGATGATTGAAAATTAAGTTTAGCAGTGCTGTTTATGTTCCATGCGCTCATGATACCTAAAATTCTATCAGAAATGGTAGCTCCGTTTCAAGATGATCACATTAATATTATCATACCTCAAGAAAACCCTTCCAGGTCGCGCAATTTTAACCAGTATTGCTTCCAACTTAATTGGTAATTCTATAAAATATTTGGTTCCGAGCGCCTCCTTCAGTTGCTTTGAAGCCGATTACATGACCATTCAAATCTCTGAAGAACTCAATAGACTTAGTCAACCATTTTTCTGCTTCAAAGTCATCATTCCATGCGTGGACAAGTTCTATTTTCCCAGACCTAAAATGATTCAATGATATTTTATTTTTGTCCTTGATTACGGTGTATGAGGTTTTCAATTCTTCACTATAGTATTTCCCTTCTAATTCTGAAAGCTGCTCAGAGTTTAGGGTTTCATGACCTTTCACTGTTAGTCTTTTCTTTCCATTGTAGTTTATCTCTACTTGCTTACTGGAATCATTGCGCTCAAAATTAATATTGCCTCCAAATTCTTCTCCTGAAAATGCAGTTTGGGAAATTGGTGTAATTAGTAGTTTTTCTCCACTGGTTTCCTGGGCATATAAATTTGCTTCCTCTCGAGTTATATGGACGTACCATGCAGATCCAAACTTATAGGTTCCCACATATTCATCCAATACTTTGGTCTTTATCTTTGGCTTTTTCTTTTCAGAACTTCTTTGTCTTGATTTTTCAGAATTAGTCTCAGGAATGTAAAAATTAGCGATGTTCAATGCGGTATTGGTAGGTCTTTTACCATTGTTGTTTAAGACCACAATTGAAAGATGTTCGTTTGGAAAGTATGTCATGTAGGTTCGAAATGATTCCCAACCTCCAGTATGATCAATCCAGGGTGTGCCACGATATTCACCAATCCAGAAACCATAGGCATAATCAATTGATTCCCCGTTATTCAATTTCCCCCTTTGAAACATGCGATTGATGACAGATTCACCACCAACGGCTTTATTGTCCAGATTAATGACCCATTTAGCAAGGTCCTCAGTGGTGGTATTGAGTGAGCTTGAACCGAGAGCAATTAAATTGACATGGTTAAAGTGAAACTTTCCGTCTTTACCTTTAGAGTAGGAATTGGCTTTATTTGGTATAACTTCAGTAAGATCATCAAGAAAAAAAGAATTATTCATCCCTAATGGCTCAAAAATATTTTGAGTTGTCCATTCTCTAAAAGACAATCCGGTAACTCTTTGAATAACTTCTACCAATAAATTGTAGCCAGTATTACTATATTGATACTCAGTACCTGGATCAAAGTTGAGTTGCTTTTGATTGTAAGCCATCCGCAATATCTGATCAAAAGTGATTACGTCATCAAAGGTCCAGCCAGCCATGGTTAATGTCCCTGTCCAATCTCGTATTCCGCTGGTGTGGTACACCAAATGTTCAATTGTAATTTTAGGACCAAAATCTGGCAATTCAGGAATGTAGTCACGAACGTTGTCTTTCAAAGAAATTCTACCTTCTTCACTAAGGCTAGCAATTGCAAACCCTGCAAATTGTTTTGATACCGAAGCTATATCGAAAACGGTGGCTGGTGTAATCAAAATATTATGCTCAAGATTTGCAAGGCCATACCCCTTATTTAGAACTACAATTCCATCCTTAACCACTAAAACAGCAGATCCTGGAACTGCTTGACCCTCTATTTCAGCGAATAATAGATCTACTTTTTTTGCTAAGGAATCAGGTGACATCTGGGCATAGCCAGGTATAAAATGAATGGTAAAAATCAGTGCAATTAGATAATAATAGAGCCTCGGGTTTGTCATATTTATCCTGTTAAAGGATGTTTATTTAGTATTTGGGCCTTTAAGTAAAAGATACCACGGTTAAATCAGAAACCTGAGTATTTGTAAACTCCAATTTGACAGACTTCATGGATGTGATCCAGCCCTATTTAACTTATAACTTAAACCATTTTAATTTGATCATAAGATATTAGCCGTATTATTTTGATTAATTCTTCTGATCTCAATTAGTAGGGTGATTATAAGCATAATGATGGTCAATCCAATGGCCACAAGGAAATTCAGCGCATTGATGTCAATATGATAGACGAAGTTTTCAAGCCATTTTTTCATGACTTTCTCCTTAGTGGCCGTCTTACTGGCTTGCTTGGGATTGTTAGGGGTGGTCTCTCATACAATTGCTCATCGCACCAAAGAAATTGGTATTCGCAAGGTCCAGGGTGCAACCATAACACAAATAGTTGCCACATTTACCAGG
>QIMC01000379.1 GCA_003232185.1 Flammeovirgaceae bacterium
GATGAAAAAAGGACTTTTATTTGTTATTACCCTGGTATTAATTGGTTATCATTCCAAATCGCAGCATGTGGTTTGGCCGGCTGAGAGCATTCAACAACTAACCACCGAATGGACCGGTGAGCGCACGCCCGATGGCAGGCCAAAGGTTTCTGATCAGCTGTTGGAGCGATTGAAGTCCCTTTCTATGGAGGAGGTTTGGAGCACTTTGCGTTCCAATGGGTATGTAAGTCAATTCGAAAATTTTGCAAGTACTGCTCAAAATGGATGGCAAATTTTACACCCGGAGCAGGTGATGACCGGCCGGGTAGTGACTGCTCAATTCATGCCATTGAGAAAGGATTTCGACAATTATGTGCAGCAACAGGCAGAAAAAGAGGGCACTAAAACTCCGGTTACCAATTATGCGCCAATTATAAAATTGCTGGACGGTGATGTTTATGTCGCAGACAGTTATGGCAAGATGGTCGAAGGTACCCTGATTGGTGATAACCTGGGCAATGCCATCTATCATGCGGGAAAACGGGGAGTTATCTTCAATGGCTCCGTCAGAGATGTGGAGGGATTGTCGCAAATCGAGGGCTTTAATGGCTGGATCAGGGGTTCGGACCCTTCAGCTATAAAAAACATGATGATTGCCAATGTCAATGGCCCCATTCGCATTGGCAGGGTTACGGTATTGCCGGGAGATGTGGTGCTTGCCAAGACTACCGGTGTGGCATTTATTCCACCCCATTTGGTTCAGCAGGTAGTAATAGCCGGAGAATACACTGCTCTGAGTGATGAGTTCAATGTTTATTGCATGGAAACCAATAAATACGAATATGTGAATGAGGCATTTGTGGTTGATCGAGCAGTATTCGAAAAGGATTTTCAGCAATGGTTGGATCAATATCCAGATTTACCCATGTCTAAGCAAGAACTAGCAAATTTTCTGGAAGCAAGAGCAGCACGCCGGGCAGCCAGGGAAAACTAAATATGCTGATATAAACCATTGGTGTCCGGATAAATTTTATTCTTAGGATAAATCACCCCTTAACTAAATCATTAGCTTTGCATTTCAAATGTCCCCCTCAAGGAGGGGGAAGGGGGAGGAAAATTGAATTCAGCAACACATTTTAACCGGACGATAGTGAATATGAACCAGCAATCTGCTTTGGCATAGGGCTTTCTGTTTTGGTTGTACTCCTGAACCCAGGAATACGGCGCATCTGAGACGAACTACCAGTCTCAAATTCAGTTAAGGCTAGGAACAGATTTCTAGTGCATAAACCGGGTTCAACTATGCTTGCCGTAAAATTTGGAATTAATAGATCATTTATTCGAAATCGCACTTTCTGAAAATTGCACATAGGTAAAACACTCTGGAACGTGTGAATCCCAAACACCGTGAGGACTCCATGCCCAACCTCCGGAATCATTCGCCGGAGGTGCTTCTTTATACTGGTTAAATCTGGAAAAATCCATCCTCCAAACATCGTTGTCTTGAGGAGGCAAACTAGAATTGTCACCCATGGCCAATACATCCATTCCTGACCAGGGTAATGCGAGTTCTACGGTCCATCCTCTATCTCGATCATCGTCATTGTTAATAGTACCATCGAGGAAAACAGCACTCTGTAAACCGGCAAAATCCCAGTTCCAATAACCAATCCTCCCGCCCCTGGGATGATTTTTTAATCCAACACCATTAAAAGATCGTACTCCGGCCTGCTCCCGATCAAATACCTCCATGAGGTTATATCCTTTTTTCACATACGATTCTTCCCAAATGAACAAAACCTCGTAAATCGTTCCATAGGCATTAATCTCAAATTCGTAATAGGCATCTTTTCCTGCGATAAATAATTCAACATCATTGTTGGTGTAAATCGGCGCATCGCGTTTGGTAAGGGTGGCCTGCAAATTCGGCTCTTCGATCCAATATCCAACGTAAAGAAAATCATCATCCCAAAGCACAGCTACCCTGGTATCATGAATAGTGCTTTCCCCGGAAATCAGGTCTCTAAAACTGTTGGAGCGCGGCGCATTTTGCCATATTAATTCATCCAGTTTACCATCGATCTGTATAGCGGAGTCAATTTTGTACGAGGTGTAGTGAGGAATATCATCCACATTACATGGAGGAAAATTTAGTGTATCCATTTCCGAATGCTGAGCCATCACTGATGGATTTAGGTCTTCATCAACTTGCAATACAAGCCTGGGAAATCCTTCTTTTATTAAAATAGTTCCAAAGAGGACTAATAGTAAAATATATTTGATCGACATTTCATATTGGGAGTATATGGCTATTCATCAGTCAAATTAGCAAAATTAAACCCGGATTATGCATTAGACTTCGTAGTGAGAGCCTTAAATGGCTGTAATATAGGCACTCGCACAGGTTTTTGCAACGGAAACATAGAAATCGAGCAAGCGCCTAAATTGTAGTCAGTTAGGACTCGGAATAGATTTCTAGTGTATAATCCGGGTTAAAGCGCACTTTGAAATATGTCTATTTTCATCTATCTAAATGCCCTATTACTGTCCAGTCAAATGTAACAGGTTCAAAGTCTTTTAATTAACTTTGGTTTGAAGTCATACGTATATACTATAGTCTCACATTTTTTTAATTCTTAGGTACTCTGATAATTACCATCCATGACTCCTATAATTATAATTGCAATTTTCATTGTTGCTACGCATTTGATTGCAGAACACATCGGTAAAAAGAGAAAAATTGGATACAACCAATCTATTTTTTGGTCTTTGTTATTTAGTCCGATTGTTGGATTGATAATTACGCTATTGATTGACGCACAATAAATTTTTCTGAAGGTCTAACAATATGAACCTCTGATCAACAGCAGCTTTTCCAGCTTTCGGCCTTTCGCAGGCGGCCAATAGCGGTCAGCGTAGGCGCGAAGGCACAAGCAGGGTTTTGCAACGGAAACATAGCACCGTTATGGTGAGTAGGCTAGTGTCCAGTCAAGGCTAAACCCTGGCTTACCCGTCATTTAACCTTTGACTTAATACTAGGGATCAATAAACTACCTCGACGCAGAGCATGCGAGGTAGTTTATTGAATTTATTTTAATATTTCGACGCAAAGCGTCAGGGAATTAAACCCAATCTTC
>QIMC01000008.1 GCA_003232185.1 Flammeovirgaceae bacterium
GCAATTACAAACTGATTAGCACTGCTCAACACATATCGAGCTTCTCCAAAGACAATAATCGTACCTACCACAAAGTCCGCACCGCCACCGAGGTTGAGGCCGATATTGGTACCGCTACCGAATCCCCCGAACCCCCCGAACCCTTCGATGTTCAACGAAACGATAGAGATGTTCAACCCCGCTAAAACGTAGGGAATGATATCAGGGTTGCTCATCTCAAATACATAGTTGCCATTGAGGTTGATATCAAACCAACTCAAACTTACCTCACCTACACTTTTGCCGAAATAATACATAAGATCCGGCGCAAGCAATATATTATCACTAACGGCATAGTCAAACCGGGCACCGATGCCCAGCGATTCAATTCCGGTGCCATAGCCTAACTGAGCACCCAGACGCATGTCTCCTTTGGTGGTTTGAGCTTGTGTGTTGTGTGTAATAAATGATAAACTAAATGCAATAAATACAATAAATACAATAAATAATAAGTTGATCTTTTTCATGCTTCTAAGTTTTGGTTGTTCCAGGTAATTGTATGGATATCAAAGGACCGAGCCCTATTAATACAATTAATTCGAATAAAAATACAATAAATTTATGAAAAAAAAAAGCCATCAATGATTATATAACCCCCTGTTCGGGGTATTTGCCTGTTACCTGGCGATAAAAGTTCATGATGGTCTCCATATCGTCTTCAATATTGTCCCCTGGATATACCGTAGGACCCACTCCTGCATGTTTTTTTTGGTAATCAAGGTACCCAAGTACAATTGGCACCCTTGCTTTCTTAGCTACATGATAAAACCCTGTTTTCCATCGAGGGGCATAATTTCGGGTGCCTTCAGGAGTTATCATAATCACCAACTCCTTTCGGTCCTCAAATAACTGAACCATGGCATCAACCATATTGCTCTTCCTGGACAACCCCGCTTCCTTTTTTTTGCGATCAATCGGTATTACTCCAAAAAATTTTAGCAACAGGTTCATAGGAAAAAACATGGCTTCTTTCTTAATAGTGGTCCTCACCGGAATACCCAACAAAAAAAAAGCGGCCCTGGCGTAGAAAAAATCCCAATTACTGGTATGTGGAGCAGCAATCATCACTGCCTTAGGGGTATTTTCAGGGTATTTGCCTACCTTTTTCCATCCGGTAAGCCAAAAACAAAATTGTGCTATGAGTTTCAACTAATGCTTATTTCGGTGGCAAAAATAACAATTATCCCGGAATTGTCACTAGACTTTGTAGCGAGCAGTCTAAGTTGCTGTGAGACAGGTGCTCGCACAGGATTTCGACGCGGAGGCATAGTATCATTATGATGAGCATCGAAATTCGAGCAAGTGCCTGAATTGCTGCAAATTAGGCTGCGCAGTAAATTTCTAATGACAATTCCGGGATTATTTGATAATGTTATCAATCAGGTCATCATTGGCTAAATATGGCTTGGTAATCTGTAGCCTCGGTTCCAACTTCATGGCTTGATCTGCAGCCATTATCGCTCCCTGATTGCGCGCCCAACCGCGACGAGCAAGACCGTTGGCAACATCAAAAAATAACATCTCTTTTATGTTTTCATCGGCTTGGCTTGAACCGTCAAGTAACATACCGAATCCCCCGTTAATTACTTCTCCCCAGCCTACACCTCCCCCATTGTGCAGCGACACCCAGGTAGCTCCTCTAAAGGAATCTCCAATCACATTGTGTACCGCCATATCGGCGGTAAAATTCGAACCATCATATATATTGGAGGTTTCACGGTAAGGGCTATCCGTACCCGACACATCATGGTGGTCCCTACCCAAAACGACCGGACCCAGAGCACCTTGCCTGATTGCTTGATTGAATGCCAGAGCTATTTGTGTTCTGCCCACCACGTCAGCGTATAATATGCGTGACTGTGACCCCACCACCAGTTGGTTTTCCTCTGCAGCTTTAATCCATTGCACATTGTCTGCAATTTGTTCTTTTATTTGCTCAGGTGCGTTTTGGTGCTGATTGTTTAAAACATCCAATGCCAATAGATCAGTATGCAGTAAATCTTTAGATTTACCAGAGGCACAAACCCATCTAAACGGTCCGAATCCATAATCAAAGCACATGGGGCCCATGATATCCTGGACATAAGACGGATATCGAAATGCTCATGTTCATCTGTAATCTCTGCATCAGCCCGGGAGGCCTCCAGTAAAAAAGCGTTGCCGTAGTCAAAGAAATACATGCCATATTCCACACAACGGTTGATGGCTTTTACCTGCCGTCTTAAACTTTCCTGAACACTTTTCTTAAAAGCGACCGGATCATCAACCATCAATCGATTGGATTCTTCAAAACTAAACCCAACTGGATAATAGCCTCCGGCCCAGGGATTATGCAAGGAGGTTTGGTCTGTGCCTAATTCAACCTTGATGGGTTCTTCGGCCAAACGTTCCCAAAATTCAACTACATTTCCCATCCATGCCAGAGATACTACCTCATTACCGGACTTGGCCTTAATTATCCGCTCAATAAGACGATCCATATCGGAGTGCAGTTCATCGACCCAGCCTTGTTGATGCCTTTTTTTGGCTGCATCCGGATTGATTTCAGCAATTACCGATATGCATCCCGCAATATTACCTGCTTTGGGTTGGGCACCACTCATTCCTCCCAACCCTGATGAAACGAACAATTTCCCTCTCAGGTCCTGAAAACCAATTTTTCTTCCGGCATTTCTTAAAGTAATGGTGGTACCATGTACAATTCCCTGTGGCCCTATATACATATAAGATCCTGCGGTCATTTGTCCATATTGTGTGACCCCGAGCGCATTGTAACGCTCCAAATCATCCGGTTTAGAATAGTTGGGAATCATCATCCCATTGGTGATTACCACCCTGGGAGCTCTTTGGTTAGAAGGGAACAGGCCCAAAGGGTGACCGGAATACATATGCAAGGTTTGTTCCTGGGTCATATTAGCCAGGTATTGCATGGTCAAAAGGTACTGGGCCCAGTTCTGAAACACTGCTCCATTGCCACCATAGGTGATTAGCTCATGGGGATGTTGGGCTACTCTGGGATCCAAATTATTTTGGATCATCAGCATGATGGCCGCAGCCTGTTTGCACTGAGCTGGATACTCATCAATGGGGCGGGCGTACATAGGGTATACCGGTCGAAACCGATGCATATAAATGCGCCCAAAATCTGCTAATTCCCTGGCGAATTCCGGAGCAAGGGTTTTATGATGGTCCACAGAAAAATATCTAAGCGCATTGCGCAGAGCCAGCTTTTTTTCCTGTTTATTAAGTATCGCCTTACGAACCGGGGCATGACTTATACCCGCATCATGAGGTGGAGGGCCTGGAAGCTTAACCGGAATACCATCGAGTATTTGTTGTTTGAACTGATTTGTCATGATTTAATGTCATTTGTTAGTGGTCATTTGTCAATAGTCAATAGTCATTCGTCAATAGTCAATAGTCATTTGTCAATAGTCATTCGTCAATAGTCATTCGTCATTCGTCAATAGTCAATAGTCAATAGTCAATAGTCAATTATAGCTGGTAGCATTCTCAAAGCATAATCATATCCTATCTGGAACATTTCTGAGGCCTTGTCAAGATCTGATCCCCTATATTTCCCCAAAGCAGGCGGCTCGATAAACAGGTCACACTGCTGCTGTCGATGCAGGATATTATTGCGTATAGCCATCAGGAAAGTTCTTTCCAATAGCGCTTTGGCATTTTTAGCCTGAAATTCGCGGTCGACAGGGTTACAATGAGAACCCACTACCCTATCACAAGTAGATTTCAATGGTTCTATTGGTAAGTTATTTAGAATTCCACCGTCAATATAGGAAACGCCGTCAATCACCAGTGGATCGAAAATCACAGGCATACAACAGGAAGCTAAGATGGCTGACACCAAATCTCCTTCATGAAAAAATTTAGTGGTTCCTTTATTTATATCTGTTGCGTTAATGGTTAATTTTTTGGGTAAATCCTGAAAAGAATTGAATGGAAGGTGTTTGGAAAACAAATCCTGTAATTTTTGCATTTTTAGTAAACCGGTCATACTGATTGCTGGACGTATAAACCAGAGAAATTTGGTTTTTTTAATGATTTCCAACACCTTTCGTGGAGCAACGCCACTGGCGTAGAAAGCACCGGCAATGGCGCCTGAACTGGTACCGGATAATGCATTAATTTGAATTCCAAGATCGTCAAATGCCTGCAAAACTCCCAGGTGAGCAATTCCCCGGGCACCGCCGCCAGATAAAGCCAATCCTATCCCTGCCATTATATATCTTTAAGCTTAAAAGTCTGGTCCAATACCACACCCTTGTCTGTATGTTTTACCGTGCAACATTCAACTTTCGGATCATGCTCAAGGAATAATATATATTCTTCATCCGCTGCCTTTTGTAGAAAAGCAGCTTTTTCCCTTATGGTGACCAG
>QIMC01000146.1 GCA_003232185.1 Flammeovirgaceae bacterium
ATTTTTACTTTTCGCTCCCGGTCGTTCAGACTAATCCTTGCTCCATTTCTTGTTCCTGCTCTTAAGCTCTTTAAGCTCTCTATCGCTGGCGCTTATTCGTTGCTGCTGTTCGGGTGCTTTATTCTTTTTGGCTTTACGCTTCGGGTGCTGCCTGTCAGGTGTACTCATATACCGAATTTTCTGAAGATAGGCTTCCAGTTCTTCTTCAGATATTTTTAACTCCAAACTGTCCATGCTGGCATTAGCTTTAACAGGGGCTGAGTCTATCACCTGTGTGTGACCGGCGACCATTCCTTTATCTACACACATGCTAAAAACGGTATTGAAAACTTCTTCAAATACTTGTTCAGGAAGTAACTGGCGGGTCCGGCTTATGGTACTATGCCAGGGCAATTGTCATATTCCAGAAAATAAAGCATATCTAATCGCATACTACAATGCTCTATCAGTTTTCTGTCGCTGATAATGTTCTCCAGATAGCCAATCAAACAAAGCTTGAAGAAAACAACAGGATCAACTGATTTTTGCCCGCAAACCCCGTAATAGTTCTTGGTTAGTTTATACAGAAAACGTAAGTCCAGGCTCTGTTTCAATTTTCTGTAGAAGTTGTTTTCAGGTACCCTGGAAGCTAATTCCATCTGCTTAAATAGCTTGGGTTGGTAGTATTTTTTGCCTTGCATATATACAGGTAATGGTTAACTAAAAGTAACCATTATAAATACAGACAACTAGTTTATAACCAATTACTTATCAACTTGTTTGTGTGGATTATTTAACAACTTATCTGATTTTATGAAATTTTAACTTCCTTTGGTTGTGCAACAGGCACAAGTGCTAAAAATAATGGCGCGAAAAAGCACCACATATTTTTAGCGCAGTCGTTGGTGCCACATAACAATTTGGTACTTTAACGGGTAGAACACTCCAGAAATATGCACAGAACAGACAAAGTCTTTTGGATCGGATTTGCTTTACTTATGGTCGGTATACTTTCAGGATATCCGGGATTTCACTTGTTAATGACCATATTTTGCACCTCATTTTCAATTTTGTACTTAATAATGGGGTTCTGGTTGTTTAAGGAAACTGACACAAAAGAGTATGTTAAATCGAAGGCGATTATACAGTTAATCTGGAGAGTAATTTACGGATGGAGTTGCTCCGTTGCCATATTGACAATGTTGTTTAAAACTAACAACTATCCCGGATTTGAGATAATGGCTAAGGTGGGATCATGTGTTACAGGAATAGTTCTACTTACCACTCTTTATCAGTTCCGGAAAACCTCCGCGCTCTTTTATAAAAAAGCCATGTTACGACTACTTCCTTTTTTTATTTTTAGCTTCCTGTGCTTATTCCCTATGCCTTGGTTTGTACGCGAATAATTTTTGATCTTTTCTGTTGCGTCGGATTACGTGGCACAACAACGGTAGCCGTTGCACAACCCATTGAAACTCGAAATGTTGCAATCCTCTTAGCTTATCTAACAGAGGCATATATCATCTTTATATGATTGATTATTATTTATCAAGAGCTTAGAGTTGAGTAAAATAAGCGATATATGGGTATTAAAGTGAGTCCAAATATTTCCAATGGATTTAACTCCGATTTGGGCAACTTTAAGGGTAAATTTCAGGTATTTCTTAATGTTATAAGCCACCGCTGCCATGAGCATAATTTTGTTCGCTTGTCGTATGCCCCTGGTATTCACTTTACGCAAGCCCATAAACTGGCTAAGGGTGCCAAACACAGGCTCAACCGCACTTTGACGTTTCTTTTTCATATACCGACCTTGACTGCTTTCTACCCGTTCTATGGCACGTTCGTATTCTGGTTTATAATAGGTTACCGTTACTCTTTTTTCATAACTTTTGCCTTTACAGGCTGTGGCATAAGCACAATCAAGAGGACTGGAAAAGGAAACAAGACGAAATATAGAGTTGATGTGGTTATTGAAGGGTTTGAGCCCCGACCACAATACCATCAATAACTTTAGAAAGGAGGACAATCCCAAGGCCATATTATGATCCTTGTATTCCTTGAGTATTGCTTCAAAAGAGTTGTTAGATCCCATTTCGATCATTTTCGTCAATCGGAGACAATTGTTGTTCAATAATGGTCAATCTGACTCTTTTCACTGTAGTAGGTTACAATCCGCTTTGTTCAATTAATTTGCGTATTTTTAGTGCGAGTTTTAAGACAGATTCCCGTTAGCCACAATGCAAAAAAACAGTAAAAATAATTAAATAAGAAAATAATGAAAAAAACATTTTTTACATTAAGTATAGCAGGAATACTACTCTCAACTGGATGTCAAAATCAGAATGTGCAAGGTTCAAAAATAACGACTGACAAAAAGCAAAAGGAAGCGACAAGTTTTTCAAAAAAATCAAATGATGATTTACTTGACTATTTGCCTTTTGCAGATAAAACCGACTATGAAAATGCTCGAAAAGGATTTATTGCAACCATTGAATCTGGAGAAATAAAAGATGCCAATGGCAATGTTATTTACAGTATGAAACAATATGATTTCATAAAAGGTGATGCTCCTTCAACAACAAACCCAAGTCTTTGGCGTCAAAGTGAATTAAACAGTATCAACGGATTATTTAAGGTTACCGATGGTGTTTATCAAATTAGAGGATTTGATTTAGCCAATATGAGTTTAATAGAAGGAGAAGAAGGTTGGATAATTGTTGACCCTTTACTATCTCCTGAAACTGCAAAAGCTGGACTTGATTTAGCAAATAAAGAACTAGGTGAAAGACCTGTAACAGCGGTAATAATTACGCATAGCCATATTGACCATTTTGGTGGTATTCGTGGAGTTGTGGACGAAGCAGATGTAATAAGTGGTAAGGTACCTATTTATGTACCTCAAGGGTTCTTTGACGAATCAATAAGTGAAAACGTAATGGGAGGTAATACTATGGGGCGAAGAGCTTCGTATATGTACGGAAATGTATTAAATAAAGATGCAAAAGGTACTCTTGGTAGTGGCCTTGGACAAACAACATCAACAGGATTAGCAGGCATTTTGGATGGTACAGACATTATAAATGAATTAAATGGAGAAAACAGAACAATAGACGGAATAAAAGTTGAATTTATTTACACTCCAGAATCTGAAGCTCCTGCTGAAATGATGTTTTATTTTCCTAAATATAAATCATTTTGCCAAGCAGAAGATTTAAGTCATACACTTCATAATTTATATACACTTAGAGGTGCACAAGTTAGAAATGGTAAAAAATGGAGCCAATATATTGATTTAGCAATTGCCAAATGGGGGAATGATGTAGAATCATCATTCGGTTCACACCATTGGCCAACTTGGGAAAATAAAACAATTGGTAAATATTGGGCGAGTCAACGTGATTTATATCGTTTTATTCACGATCAAACCTTGCGTTTAGCTAATAATGGATATACACCTAGAGAAATTGCTGAAATGTTACAACTTCCAAAATCATTAGACAAGGAGTTTGCAAACAGAGGTTATTATGGTTCTGTAAGTCACAATGTTAGAGCTCAATATCAACTTTACTTTGGTTGGTTTGATGGCAATCCTTCAAGTTTACATAAGCTCACTCCTAAAGATGGAGGAAAGAAATATGTAGAGTTTATGGGAGGTGCTGACAATCTGTTAACACAAGCAAAAAAATCTTATGAAAAAGGAGAATACCGTTGGGTTGCAGAAGTTGTTAATCACTTAGTATTTGCTGAACCAAAGAACCAAGATGCCAGAAATTTATTAGCTGATGCTTACGAACAGTTAGGCTACATTTCAGAATCAGGACCTTGGAGAAACTTCTATTTATCAGGGGCTAAAGAACTAAGAGATGGTGTTAAAGTTCTACCTACAATTAATACTGCAAGTGCTGATATGATAAAAGGAATGTCTCTTGATTTGTTTTTCAATTTTATGGCAATGAAATTTATTGGAACTGATAAAGAAGCTCAGAAAATGAATTACAATTTTAATTTTATTTTCCCAGACATTAGTAAGAAAGCTGTTTTAATTGTAGCAAATGGAGTTGTAACACCAAGAATTGGAAGTAATCTAAATGACAACGTAACTGCTACAATTACAATCAATAGAAAAAACTTAGACAGAATCAGTTTAGGAGAAGTAAAGTACAAAGAATTAATTGATGATGGAACCATAAAAATTGATGGAGACGGAGAAGCTTTTACCAAGTATTTAAGCAAATTAGACTCATTTGATTTTTGGTTTAATATTGTTGAACCATAATAAGCAAAGTGGCTAACATCGTATAAAAATAATAGCCGGTTTTGTGGTGGTTCTAGAGCGCACAGCTCGCCCCAACTTTATTATAAGTTGAAAGTAAATTGCTCCGAAATCGGCTACTATTCTTATACTAGCCGTTGGTACGCCACGAGGTGGTACTAATCCAGTAGGTGTAAACCCTACCAGAGCAATTGACTGTTCACCCTGAAGAAAGACGGACAGTAGGTTTAGTGAGGAATTCGCTGAAGCTTCGTACTTTCAATACCGATAGCAATCGGTACAAGCCGCAATGCTTTAAGCGTGAACCCATAGTAGCTTCGAGATGTGTAACCGTAGATTTGGGGACAGTTTTGATCCCGAGGACTCGGGAAAACCCTGCTATACTATAAGGATAAACAGTTGGACGAATTGTAGTAAACTACCGGAGTCATCCGCGTGCCGCCGAAGCTTTAGCGGAAGGGGTGGCTTGATTATAGATGGAATAGTATTAAACCCCGAAAAATCGAGGCAGGCTGGCAACCTTAAAAGTTTGATTATAAGTATTACGAAATAGCAGACTGTACTAAGAGAAATCGGAGAAGCCCATAGTACCGATAATTCAAAGGACAACAAAACTATTTTTATCACCAGAAATCATCCTAAGAAAAGTGGCACACTTTGCTCCGATATGGGTGGCACATATTCACCGATATATACGAAGGGACTTTATAGTTTTATTTTAGTCTTAAATTACATTCCAAACTATATACTTTTACAATTCATAACACTTTTACAATTCATAACACTACTACAAATGTACAGAAGAACTTTCGTAAAAGCAGGTCTGGCCACATCTGCAATTCTGGGGTTACATTTTATCGCAAAAAGCCCTGAGATAAAATTTTTCAAGCTGAAATATGCGCCCCATATTGGCATGTTTAAACACTCTGCTGGTGAAGACCCTATTGATCAGATAAAGTTTATGGCAGATCAGGGATTTTCCGCTTTTGAAGATAATAGCCTCTCTGCCAGAGAAGTCTCTCTCCAGGATAAAATAGGCAATACCCTGGTTGATCTGAAGATGGAAATGGGTGTTTTTGTAGGTAACTGGAACGTCAGGAGGGGTGATGGGCTGGCAAAGGGAGATCCGGAAGTAAGGAATGCTTTTTTGGAAGAAATAAAATCCTCTGTGCAAGTCGCTAAACGGGTGAACGCGACCTGGATGACCATTGTATTGGGTAACCGCTATCACCGTTTGGAGCCCGATTATCAGACTGCAAATATTGTAGAGACCCTCAAACAGGCCTCTTCAATCCTGGAACCTCATGGCTTGGTGATGGTTATTGAACCACTCAATCATCTGCATAATCACCCCGATGTATTTTTGAGTAAAGTTCCTCATGCCCATTTGATCTGTAAAGCGGTAAATAGCCCGGCTTGTAAAATTCTATTTGATATGTATCATCAACAAATTACGGAAGGGAATATTATTCAGAATATCGATTTTGCCTTCGAGGAAACTGAGTATTTTCAGATTGGCGATGTGCCAGGAAGGAAAGAGCCAACTACAGGTGAGATGAATTATCGTAATATTTTCAAACATATTCACGACAAAGCTTATACTGGCATATTGGGTATGGAGCACGGCAATTACTACCCCGATAAAGAAGGAGAAGCCAGGTTGATAAAGGCTTATCGGGAAGTAGATGATTTTTAATAGGTTGCAAAGTAGCTGCTATAAATTTTGTCCAGGCCTGTTTTAATGAGCCTGACCGGCAGCTTTCCTGCCTGCCGGCAGGCATGGCGGCCAAAAGCGGTCATTCACAATTTACAAAATGAGCTCAATAGCAATCCCCATCTTCACTTTTTTAAACCTACTAACTACTAATTGCCTCTGTTGTTCCACTAATCATTAACCACCTTCCAACTGTCATCGTCCTGTTTTTTCAGGAAGGCAGCAATAACCCGTCAGTATCATTAGATGCCATTGCGTTGAGAAATTGTTTATGTCCCAGAGCTATGAAAAATATTCTTTTCTTGAACATAAGGTGAGAGGCAAACGATCAACCAGATTGAGAAACTCGATTTCTTAGTCACTCTTTCTCACAAGATTCCGTTTTCAACTTCAAAGCAGAAACCAGCTCGATGTCTTGGGCCAGGATTTGAAATTGATACACATATTTGTCCGTTTCACCATCTTTATAGGTCTTAATTAACTTGTTCTGGCCACGAACTTCCAGGGTCACTATGGCTTGGTTTCCTTTAGTATCAAATTGGATTTTATGAACATCAATATCCAGAAAGTTAAATTCATAATTGTATTGAACGTCTTTTGATACATCGGTAAATTCATAAGTGTGAAGGCATGTATTCTCATTATCAAATTTTATTGATTGTAGGTAAGTGTCTGTATTGATTACCAACTTGCCAACTGACTCTTTTATGAATCTTTCAGCTTGATCAATTCCTGAAAAAGCAGTTCGTTTATCCATTTCCTCTCGGGCCAGTTCCTTCATACGGGTGAAGACTTCTGAAATGTCTCTGGCTGCTTCAATATCCTTGACCCGCAAAATTACTGTGTTTGAGTAATTGGCGGCATCTTCTCCCATTTTAGTACTGATTAATTTGCGATCGTTGTCTGTACGAAGCTCAATTAATACGGCATTCCTTTTCGTATCAAATTGCGTTCGTCCTTTGTGCAGGTAAGCGGTATTGACCGCATAGGTATGATCCTCCCCTTTGGAAATGTCTCGGGATTTAATTTGAAAAATCAACGAGTTTTCCGGATCAATTGTAAAACTCTGCTCGTATGCATCTTGGTTTATAACTACTTTTCCGATGTGTTGAGTTAAAAAGTCTTTGCATTGATCAAGAGAAAAGCCAGTGAAATCAGTCCTTTCTTCACTTTCTGAAATTTGGATAAACTCCTTTAGTCGCGCAGTGTAAGTTCGGGCATCTTCAATCGACTGCATGAAAATTTCAAACCCATTAACGTATCTC
>QIMC01000110.1 GCA_003232185.1 Flammeovirgaceae bacterium
AATAGTGACTGCCACTGCTATAAGCTGGCCCACAGGTGTGCTGAAGAAAATAAACGCACTTGAAATTATAGACGCTGTGACCGCAACAATCAGGGGCAGGATAAATATCACCAAAAATATTTTTCCCAAATTTCCGGGGCTTTCAATAAACTTTCTTGCTCTTTCTAATAATTCTTGCGGTTTAGTTTCAGAGAGTTTTCTTTTTTCTTTGGCATCCGTATTTTTATCTTTCCTCTCTGCACCACAAGCTTTTCTGCCTGCCACAATATCCTTCATAGACGTTAACTTGGACATATTCTCCTCCTTTTAGCTGACTTCTCTTATGGCTAAATTTTCAAATTTCCTTATAAGCTGTCCTACCGATTTAATGAACCAATATCTTGTTTCTCCGTTAATCACCGAAGCCATCTTCCTGAGGTCATTTTCATTTACATCTTCCGGAGAGCCACCGATTCCGATTATGTCTAACTGTATGCCCTGGGCTTTTAGTCTTTCTGCTACCGGCATCGGAGAACCGCCTTCATTGCTTGCCCCGTCTGTAAGAAGCAGGATTCTTGGGCTAAGAGCATTTTTGCTTTTGGCTATCATTTTCCCCGAGAGCTTCAATCCGGCAGATATGTTTGTAGATGATTCTGTCTGTAACCCATTGATGGATTTTTGAAGCAAAACCATGTTCCTCCCAACTGATAAGGGGGCAGAAACAAGAGAAGCTTTAGTGGAGAAACTTATTACACAAACAATAGTTTCAGGATTGTCCTCGGCAATCCTTTTAATGAAACTTATACTGGCCTGCTTGGCTCCGTCCAAACGGGATGGAGGGTAGTCATCCTCTGACATACTCGCGCTAAGGTCCAAGAGCAAAATCTCCATTTGACCGCCCTGAAAATCAGAGCCGGGGATGCTTGCAAAAACGCTATTATTGTGTTTCGGTTCATTGCCCCCGTCAGCATTCCAAAAAGCCCGAATTAAAGCTACAATCTCATCCATAAAATTCATCTCAGGCACTCCTGAGTTGTTGTGGAGAAGCTCCACAAGGTTAAGTTATAGAAATCAGCAGTCTTTAAGAATATCTAAATTTTCTCTCATATCCTTTATGGTCCATCCATTCTAATATAACTGAAAGGACACAGACCTCATCTTTCTTCAGCGTATAAATTAATCTCCAGGCATTTGGAAGATTATATTTCCAGAGATTATTTAATCTGCCAAATTTCTTTTCGTATTCTTTTGGAATAAGTTTTTTAGGAAACTGTATGCCCGAAAAGGCATTTTCTTCTAAATCCTCAAAAGCCCTAACTAACCATCTATACAGTTTTTTATCTTCGGTTTTAGACTGCTTCAGTTTTTCTAAAGCAGCCCGCAACTTCTCATTAGCCAAGACAATTTTAGATTTCATTTTCTCCAGAAAAGACGAGGTCTGGCTATGTATCTCTTTACCCCTTCCGGGTCCCATATCCAGCAAATCTTTCCCTCCCGATCTATTGCTATCTTGCCCAATTCCAAAAGATAGTCCAAAATTAAACTGTATGTTTGATACATCATCCCCTTCGGCAGATGTTGCCAGAGAGATTTTCGCTTATACTCTCCGCCATGTTCTTTAATGAATTCCTCCACCATCAAAACCGTGTCCAACCGGGGATAATGGATTATTGACTTTTGTAATGATTGTTCCATTTTTGTCAGTTATATAACTCCATATAACCCCCATATTTAAACTTTTCGGTCAGGTGATTTATTTCCCGGCATAAAAATCAATGGTAATATCCTCGGTTTTGCCGGAGACCTCATCCTTAACCTTAACATTCACCATGCCTGACTCATCATAGGACATCAGAACCTCGATGCTCGGCTTTTCGGGACTTCGGGGTGGCAATTCAAGTACTCTCTTCTCAGTTACTTCAAGACAGTCCTCTGAAGATTGGCCTTCTTCCCCTTGGACAACTGCAATCATGAAGTGACGCTGGTTAGGTTCAACAGAGCCATACATTTTGGAGATTTTGCAGGGGACTGTGGTATTTTTTGGCAAAATCACAGAGCAGGTCTTTGCATCTGAAACTTTATCTTGGATTAAAACACCGAGGCTGGTTGCAATCACATCTGTTGCCGAAATCATAGGAGTTGGAAGAGCCTTCAGGGTTTTATCAACCAGTATAGCCCCACTCTTGCTAATGATTTGTCCAGCCTTGATTGCCGCACCTTCTGCTACACACAGATCCGGGCTCACCTTACCTCCTATAACTTTTTCTTTCCCAAACAAATCCTCCATCAAAACCTCAAATGGCTTCAGTCTGCTGGAGCCACCAATGGGTACAACATGGTCAATATCACTGCGGTCTACCTTACCATCAGTCAGCACCTGTAGCGTAATCTGCCGAATCCTCTGCATTAACGGTTGAACTACCCGGCTGAGCTGGTCACGGCTAATGTCAAGGACAACCTGCTTTCCCTGGCCTCTGGCTATGAGCTTTACTTCCTGCTTCGATGAAAGCAGATGTTTATTTCTCATCACCTGCTCCAAAAGAGGATAGAAATCTTCGGGGCAGCTATCCGGTGATATTTCAATTCCATGTTCCTCTTTGAACCTATCATTGACCATGCTCAGGAGCAGATTATCAACATCACGACCTCCAAGATTGGTATCCCCACAACTCGCTATCACATCAACCTTGCCGCCGGAGTATTGGACCAAACTTATATCAAATGTTCCCCCTCCGAAATCAGGAATAGCAACAAGCTGGTCTCCTTGTTTTTGGCTTAAACCTAAAGCCAAACCTCCTGAAGTCGGCTCATTGATTAACGCCAAGATCTGAATGCCAGCCATGTCCGCAGAGTGGCATACGGATTGGCGTTCCTTCTCACCGAAACGTGTAGGGACAGTGATTACCGCTTTTGAAGCAGCAAGTTTATCCCCTGTATACTTAATGCACGACTCACGAACACACTTTAACACTTGAAATTGACACCAATCTGGTCTAACCTGCACATTCCCAAAATCAGCGTAAATCTTGTCGGTTCCGACATCTGTTTTAAACAAAAGAAATGTGCGGTCAGGATCGATAAAGCGCATATTTGCTGCAGATTCCCCCACGATAACATCTCCATTTGGGGACACGTGGACGACGCTAGGTGTAGATGGAGACCCATCCAAATTGGGGATCACGTGCGGAGCACCTGTATCATCTATATAGGCTGCCACCGTGAAGGTTGTCCCAAGATCTATCCCTACCACAGACGTATTTTTCACATTTAATCCCATGGTTTTTCTCCTTTTTTTAACTTCCTTTTATATCCTTGTCGTAGCTGAATACAGCAACTACGGCATGGAGGATAACCCTCCCGTTAAGTCCAAGCCCAGGCTTAAAGACCTCTGCCACTTTCATGTCGAGTTCCTCACGTGGTGTCAGTACTTTTCTGATTGGTCGGTGTTCTTTTGCATTTAGAGGTTCGCCTTGCTCTGGCTCTATAATCCGTGCGCCCTGAGCCTCAATTAACTGTCTAACTTCTTCCAACAAACCTGAAAAGTTATCGTTCTTTTCATGCCGTGCAAGCTGGTGGATTGAATTGTAGAGGCAACCTGTATGTTTAATGGTTGGACCTTTAACATACTCTCCAATGAATTCTTCCGTTAAGCTGTTAAGTCTCTCAACCAACCGCTCAGTGAGGTTCCTCAGCTGCTCAACATTCTTTTCTATAGCTGTGATTGAAGCTGGCAGCCCTTTAATATCCAGAGTGATTCTTCTGACTTCAGACTCTAAGCTCTTCAGGCGACTATCAAAGTTTTCCAGATATTGAAGCTGGTTGTTTTGATCTGAACTTATGCTTGATAGCTTTGACAATGTCTCGGCTGAAATTTCCAGAGCATTTTGCCATAGCTGAAGCTGTTTCATGTCCAGCTGAGAGTGAAGTCCCAGTTTTTCTTTTTCCAGCTCCAAAATCTTTTCACTAATTGCTTGCATATCCTCCTCCTTATGGTTACATTCCGGCAACATAATAATCCCCTCCTCTCCTCATTAATTTTCTATTTGGGTTTTTTCTCACCTCCTCCCTTGTCGTTTATATCCAGTCTTGCTATCAAATAACCAATGTTGAATAGAAAGAGTGGCAAAACATAACCATGCGGCCCTAAGGCTTCTGACCAGGTCAGGCAGATTATTGCCCCAATGAAACCGCCGACCAATCCATATACGAATGGTTTATCCATGGCTTTATCCCCTATTCAGCAACTCTTCCGGGTTCTTCTTGAGGATTTCGCTTAACAAATAAATGGCAACTTTTTCCTTTAGGCATTCATCAAGAGAAGACACGATAGTTTTTACTTCCCCTAATATTTTATGGTCCTTACATCCGACGACAATAAAGTCCATTCCTACCTGAATATCTTTTATAATATTTGTCTTTTCGTTCACCGAGGTCATGGCAACTTCAATTGCAATTAATCTGTTATCTTGTTTGAGAGCTACATCAATGAATTTATTGTTTTTATTCAGTTCAATCA
>QIMC01000308.1 GCA_003232185.1 Flammeovirgaceae bacterium
ATGAAGGAATGATTCGATATTCCCAGCCAAATAAGAAAATTATCCTTTACGACCGTGATTCATTATTAGAATACTTAGAAACCCACACCAAACAAACATTTTAGCTATGGAACTGTCAAAAGAATATATCAAAGGATTTAATAATGGCCTGTTATAGCAAGCCATAACAGAGTGAGCCCTCAACGGGGAATCAAGGGGGTGGTCAACATCACAATTTTGGTGGTCAGTATCATCAGATTACGCAACCAGTTTATTTAACTCTTATTGCATGAGTAGTGGATATCGCTGTTAAAGACCAGGATTTAACTTAGAAATTGGAACCAAAGGGGATAAAAACGAAGAAATACCAGAAATACCATTATGGATAAGTTAATTAAAACGCACTTTTTTACTGACGTCACCATTGTAAAAATCAGTGTCATATATTGCTAACGACCCTTGTTGGACTAGCTCTGATCCCTAGGCATATGGAGGTCTGAATACTCTTTTGTCATCATCAACTACTCAACCATTAAAATTTTGGTAGGGTTGGTTCGTGATATTGAAATTATCTGAAAGCCAACAGTCAAAAACACTAGTATCACCATAAGAAAGACTCCTATAAAGAATGGTTCGAAACCAAGTGCTACTCTATTTGGGAAGTTGTCAAGCCACATACTGTTTATAAAATAGCTCATAGGTACCGCCAAAATCACGGATATAATCAATAGTCTAACCAAAATCACGGATATAATCAATAGTCTAACAAAAGATCTACTCAATAAAGCTAACAATTGAACTTGACTTGCACCAATTACCTTTCTAATCCCTACTTCCTTCGTTTGCCGTTCCGTTTTGTAAACTGTTATTCCTAATAACCCTAAGCAAGATATTACAACCAATATGGTAGTAATAAAACTAACAATAGACACAATATCACCGATCCAAAGATTCGTAGCGGCAATTTGATCTTCATAAACAAAATATTTAAATGGATGTATGGAATCAATCGTTTTCCATTTCTCATTTAGCAAGTTTACTGTACTTTTCAAATTAGTCGACCCAATGTCCAGATTTAAATAGTTGAACATATCGCCTACATTTGACAATATCAACGGCATTTTACCATTCCCCATAAAAGCAGATTGAAAATTGAAATCCTTAAAGACTCCTATTATTGTCTTTTTATTTTTTTCGCCTACAAATATGGTTTGTCCAATGGCACTTTCTGGACTTTCAAAGCCTAATGTCTTCACTGTATATTCATTAACGAGGACTCGATTGCTGTTAAATTCGCCCCCTAAACTTTTAAGAGTAATCAATTCTAATCCCAAATTCTGGATAAAACTCTCATTCACAAAGTTGATTTCTCCATTCCATTTTTCATCTGAGTCTTCCGACTTTTTTACACTGATACCATTTTGCTCGGTCATACCAGGTAGAAGCTGGCATGCCGAAATATTTTGTATTCCTGGAATATCATTGAACTCATTAACTAGGATTTGATAGTCATTACCTTGAATTGGTATATTAATAATGTTTTCTGAATTAAAGTCATGCTTCAAATTATTGATATGATTGTACTGCTGCGCAATAATTATGGATGTGATGATAAAAACAAGAGAAAAAACAAATTGCGAAATATTTAAGAACATTCGCATCCCAATTTTGCCTGATTTGGCTGGGCTGTTCGTTTTCAACGCCTTCATCGTAGAAAATTTGGAAAAAACTAAAGATGGATAAAAACCAAATAGTACTCCAGCAAGCGTAGAAAATGCTAAAAAGTACAAAAATGCTCTTAAATTCATTGCTAAATCGAAGTTTAACATACTTCCAATCCAAATATTTGCAAATGCAAACTTGAGAAGTATAACCACTAAATTAGCTAATACCAGGGCCAGTAGTGATATGACTATGGACTCAATCAAAAATTGAAACATAAGGTCCTTCTTCGCTGCTCCATTCACCTTTCTTACACCGATCTCTCGGATCCTCGTAAAGACTCTGGCAATAGACAAGTTCGTGTAATTAAAACATGCGCTGAATACCAACATCAACGCCAAGATCGAAAGAACCTGATAGGCAACTATTGGCAATCTTAGCGAGGTAGGGTTCCCAAGAAATTGGCCCGGATTTATTTCATTCAATTTTTGACTTATTAAGGTCATACCTGCCAGGTTGGGGAAATTCTTATAGCGTGTTACAACAACTTCATCAAGGGCGCTTTGCAAGGCTTCATTGGAAGTGTTGTCTTCTAACAAAAGGTATGTATAACATCTTGAATACTCCCTCCAATTCTCTGACAAATCCTTCAATTTCTCTTCGTTGTATAACCTTGGAAGAGAAGTTGCCGAAATCAACACATCAAATTTCAAATGTGATTTGAAACGTTTTGAATCCAATACACCTGTTATTGTAAACAGGCCCCAGTCTGCCGGGTTAGTTTCTTTTTCACCACCAAGACTCATTTTTATTAGAGGTAAACCCCTTGACGAAAACCGAACTGTCTTACCAATTGGATTTTGATTGCGAAATAGCTGACGGGCTTTATCAGAAGTAATGATCATTGAATTTGGCTCTTTCAATGCAGTATTTTTATTGCCATCCATTAGCTCAAAATTGAAAATTTTGAAGAACTTTTGGTCTGTAAAAAAGCCGCGCATTTCCGCATATTGATCTTCCTCAATAGAAAAAACATCGCCACCTACACCTGGCAGCAAGTTTGTTGCATTTTCAACAAATGAGTAGTTGTCCGCCATTGCCTTTGCCAATGGAAAGGGACTTGACGCATTTGGACGGGACGAGTCTTTCCTTTTCGTGAGAACTCTATAAATATTGTCCTTTTCTACGTTGAATTGATCGTATTCTTTCTGATCAGCCAACATCAATATTAGGACCAAAGACACGGCCATGGCGATAGAAAGACCGAAAATATTGATAAACGAAAACATTTTATACTTTAGAATATTCCTAATTCCGACTTTGATATAGTATTTAAGCATTTGCAAATAGAATCTAGAGGTTACAAGTTCATTTTTG
>QIMC01000481.1 GCA_003232185.1 Flammeovirgaceae bacterium
CCTTGATACGGGCAACCCGAGAATGGGGTGGCTTAAGTGCCCAGGGGCGTGCATACGGATTACTGGATGGTGGGCGTGGCCTGTTTGCCGCCCTTTTGGCATCTATTTCTGTTTGGATCTTTGCCTCATTGTTACCTGCTGAGGTGACCTCGGCAACCTTAGAACAACGAACTGAAGCTCTGAAACAGATCATTTGGATATTTACCGGGCTGGTATTATTTGTAGCGATATTGGTTTGGGTGGTAGTTCCAGAGAATGGCCCAACTACTAATTCCAAGAGCCAAAGTAACCTGACATTGAGTGGTGTCAGGCAATTATTACAAAGGCGAACCATTTGGTTACAGGCAATAATTGTCCTTTGCTCCTATGTTGGATATAAAATTACTGATGATTTCTCTTTATATGCAAGCGATGCCTTTGGATACGATGATGTAGCCGCGGCCCATATTGGTACCATCTCTTTTTGGGTCCGTCCATTTGCTGCTATTGCAGCAGGGTTGCTGGCAGACCGGATCAGATCATCCAAAGTAACTATTATTGGATTTGGACTAATGTTTTTTGGTAGTTTGGCCATTGCAGCAGGAATTATAAATCCAGACACTTACCTAGCCTTAGTTTTCACTATCGTGATTACCAGCACAGGAATATATGCACTAAGAGGTATTTACTTTGCATTGTTTCAGGAGGCCGGTGTTCCATTGGCGATGACGGGTAGTGCTGTGGGTCTGGTTTCAGTTATTGGTTTTGCCCCGGACATTTTTATGGGCCCCTTGATGGGGTTTCTTATAGACCGTTCCCCTGGTGCGCTGGGTCATCAACATGTTTTTGTTGTTTTGGGGGTATTTTCCCTGATTGGATTAGTGGCGGCTCTTCTTTTTAAAAGGGCCAATCGAGACAGGAATATATAATACTATAGATAATTATAAGATAGCATTTGCATTTGATAAACCACTATCAGTTACCTATCTTTAAATGGAAAGAAAAGTTTTATTTTAAAGAAGCCAGACCCCACCAATCCGTATGAAAACTAACTTAAAGTCCTTGATGCAGGACCTTATCGATCTGGGCCTAGTCAATATCAAAGGTGTTTTATGGAACCTCACGCCTGCAGAATTGGTCACGGAGGCTTTAAGAAACGGAGAAGGAGTGCTAACTGATACCGGAGCCTTAATGTGCGATACCGGCAAATTCACTGGCCGTTCGCCAAATGATCGATTTATTGTAAAGGACGATTTAACTAAAGATAAAGTTTGGTTCGATATATTGTACGATAAAATGATAGCCACTCTGGGTCGGAAAAGAGTGTTTATTCGAGATGTCTTTGCTGGTGCAGATCCCGACTTTCGTCTAAGGGTTCGGATCATAAATACTGAGGCATGGCATAATTTGTTTTGTTACAATATGTTTATCAGGCCTGTGGCTAGTGAATTGGATAATTTTTCACCTGATTTTACCATACTGGCAGTACCGGAGTTTGAAGCAGATCCCGAAATTGACGGTACCAGGCAAAGCAATTTTTCCATTATTAACTTCCGAAAAAGGATTATCCTGGTAGGAGGTACCGGGTACACGGGAGAAACCAAGAAAGGAATATTCAGTGTGCTTAATTTTTTGCTTCCAGAAAAGGCACAGGTGCTGTCCATGCATTGCAGTGCAAACATGGGAAGTGAAGGAGATACAGCAGTCTTCTTTGGACTTTCCGGGACGGGTAAGACCACCTTATCCGCTGATCCCAACCGCCAATTGATTGGTGATGATGAGCATGGATGGACTGATTCCGGCATCTTTAATTTCGAAGGTGGTTGTTACGCCAAAGTGATTGATCTTTCTGAGGAGAAGGAACCTGAAATATACAAAGCCATTAAATTTGGATCCATTCTGGAGAATACCAGGTTCTATCCCTTTACTACTACTGTTGATTATAGCAATCGGGAGGTCACTGAAAATACCCGGGTTTCTTATCCTATTCACTACATTGAGCAAGTGGTAGACAGCTCTATGGGTGGTATTCCAAAGAATATTTTCTTTTTAACTGCTGATGCCCATGGGGTTTTACCTCCGATCTCCAGGCTAACCAGAGGGCAGGCAATGTATCATTTTATTTCAGGTTATACTGCTAAAGTAGCCGGTACAGAGACTGGCGTTACCGAACCACAGGAGGTGTTTTCAGCCTGTTTTGGAGCACCATTCATGCCACTACACCCTACAAAATACGCAGAGTTGTTAGGAGAGAAAATTCATAAGCATCAAGTAACTATTTGGCTGGTGAATACCGGTTGGTCAGGAGGGCCGTATGGAATCGGAGAAAGAATCAAATTAAAGTATACTCGTGCGATGATAACTGCTGCTTTAGAGGGAGTGTTGGACCGTGTGGAGTACCGTGAATTGCCAATTTTTGGATTAAAGATACCTAATAAAGTGCCTGGAGTACCTAATGAAATCCTAGACCCCAAGGATACCTGGGACGATCCGGTGGATTACCAAATTAAAGTGAACAATTTGGCACAGTCGTTTATAGACAATTTTAAAAATTTTGAAGAATATGCCAACCAGGAAATAATGCAGGGTGCACCGAGGTTGACAATTACGAATTAGGAATTAGGAATGAGAAATTAGGAATTACGAAATTATTAGTGGATGAGAGTTACCAAACTCCAAATGGAAGCTACGCTATTTTCTTATAAACAACTACCGCCAAGACTAACCCGACCACGATAATTGCCATCAGAATTAATACTCTAAACAAAGAGCCGATCAATTATATCATCAACCCGATCGAAACTGTAATCGGTGGTCTCTTCTACTATGGATTGAATCTGGTCAAATGATGCCTGGCACTCTTCGCGGATCAGTTTCTCTAGCACTTTTCTTTCAGCTGAGAGAAAACCCAGTGTTTCCCATCGTTGTCGGTTATTGTTGTTACCACGTTTGACTCAATCTTGGAAGAATACTCCACAGCCAAATCATGCTATTTGAGGTATGACACGACACTAGTATTAAAAAAGAGAGTAAAATACAGTGGATCATAACTTCATCAATTAAAAGTCCGTATCTGCTTTCTTCAGGTTCAGTTCTTTAATCCAAATATTACGATACAATACAGGGTAACCTTCAGCCTGCAGTTTAATGCCGCCAGGGGTATCGGTTATGCCCTTGCCCTCGTCGTTTCCACCGTCAATTCCAGAATTCGCCCCACCCCATACTTGATTGATGGTTTGGTTGGTGTAGACTTTGTTGCCATTGAAGTACAAGGTAACCATGGCTTTTTCGGATCGCTTGCCATTATCAAAGCGGGCAGCGCGAAAGACCACGTCATAAGAATTCCATTTACCTACTCCATGGTAAGCATGATAGGGTGAGGGAGTTTCATTGATAACCGCGCCCATACCATGTTTGGTAGAATCCCCATCCAGTATCTGGATCTCATAGCGGTTCTGTAAATAAAGACCGCTGTTGCCACCCTTAACTGCCACCAGGAACTCTAAAAATCCCTGAATTTTTGTTTGGTCACAATGTCGGCGGATCCATATTTTCCACCTGCTGCCGAAGGGTCATTGCTATTCATTACGGTGCCGGCATCTACCGGGTCATCTTCTATGGTCCATTTTATAGGAAGAGTAGCGGAAAGACGGGGTCCATCCCAATAGGTCCAGTTGGTATGAAGTAGCTGTTTGGATCCGTCAAATAGTACCAGGGCATCTGTGGGTGGGGA
>QIMC01000006.1 GCA_003232185.1 Flammeovirgaceae bacterium
GACCGGTCTTCGGGAATACCGACGATATTCTCACACCTGTACGTAAACCTGTTCAGCAGGACGCATTAACGCTCTACCCTAATCCAATTTATAGCCCAAGGGTCAATATTCAAGGACCTTTGAATCGAATCGAAGCAGTACGGGTATTTGATTTAGCAGGCAGAGAGTTACCTTCCGTATTTAAAAGATCTCAAAAAGTTATCGAGTTTTCAACGTTATCGAATGGCATCTATGTGGTACATTTGTATAGTCCAAACAAGATTCATGTAAAGAGACTAGTTTTATTGAACAAATAATGGAAGACATAACCGCTGAAGAACTAAGACGAAGACAAGCAGCCCATGATAAACTAAACATCATAGATGTTCGTGAGGATTGGGAACACCAGGAAAACAATCTCGGAGGATTAAATATCCCATTGGGAACGGTGCCCACTCGTTTGGGTGAACTAGAATCCATGAAAGAAATGGAAATAGTAGTCTATTGCCGAACCGGCAATAGAAGCGGAAAAGTGAAACAATTCCTACAGCAACAGGGATTCAACAAAGTCCGGAATCTCCTGGGTGGAATCGAAGAGTTTAAGGTTTAGAATTATTCTAACAAGTTCAGGAAGTGTTTCTAATTTAACCTTCAATCTCCTAAAGCTACCATCTCAAGTGGTGCTGGAGAAAAACACAGAATAAAAATTAACAACGCAAACCAGCCCAGTACTTTCCTGTTAAAATCAAGGGATTTATCCACAGGTGGATGAGGATGATGCACACCCATAACCCTGCCCAATAAAACCGCATATACTAACCATCCGGAATAACCGGTTATATCCTTGAATAGCAACAACAGCAATATTTGACCTACAAAAATTGCCAGTGCCCACATCAACCGCAGTTGGTTGCTCGGAAATACCTTATATAGCACAATGGTTAAGAACCAAAAATACAACGGTGCTTGCCACCACATATCGGGGTTAAACTGTATCACTCCACTGAGGTGGGCTGGTGTTATCATTCCCAAACCTGAATAAAATGTTAACAGGATAAGAAAAAAAACAGACAACCGTCCATGCCATTTAGGTCCCAGTAAACCGTAGATGACATGACCGCCATCCAATTGGCCTATCGGTAAAAGATTCAAAGCAGTAAACAGCAGCGCGAGAAATCCAGCCAATAGCCAGGGGTAATGGGCTATTTCATATACGTTCGGTACCAAAGAAGGGTCTGGTGCCACATACTCATTTGAGCCCAATACAAAAGCCATTCCCTGTTCTTCCCGTAATGAACCATAGGCATATTCGTGATAGTCAACGCCGTATTCCTGATATTCCGGGTGAATTTCAAATATGTAATCTGCAGCCGGTAAGTGAGTAAAACCATAAAATAAAATGACTAAAGCGGCCACAAACCCTGCAATTGGGCCTGCTATTCCGATATCAAAGTAGGCCTGCCTTGAACGGATCTGCTCTTTGATCTTAATCACCGCCCCAAAGGAACCAATTGATGGTGCTGGCAAGAACCCCAGCCAAAATGGAAGGTAATAGGGTAGTGAGGTTTTTACCTGGTTCAAACGAGCAACAAAATAATGACCAAATTCGTGTAGGGAAAGAAATGACAAGAAAGGGATAGAAAAGGCAAAACCAGCCGTAAAATCACTCCACTGATAGCCCTCCATAATCAGGTAACTTCCAAACATCCACTCCCCTCCTGCCAGAGTAGTGGTTAATAATGAAACTATGAATAATCCAATATGGATTCCGTATGTTTTCCAGGGATTATTAGATTCCATTGAAAAATGAAGTCAATTGTTTGGGGTCCTCCAAATGCAAGGTCTGGATACCCAGGTTTGCAGCTCCCTGTATGTTCTCAAGGTTGTCATCAATGAATAAAGTTTCTGACGGTTTTAGCTGCTGGTCCTGTAGTACTTTCAGGTATATTTCAGCATCTGGTTTACGCATCTTCATTTCATGAGAAAAATAAACATGCTCAAAGTGATCCTCAAATAAATGAACATTTCCCAGGGATTCTTTTACAATTTGGTTGAATTTCCCTGCATGAATACCATTGGTATTACTCAATACAAAGGTCCTGTACCTACCCTTCAATCGTTGCAGTAACTGGAGTCGAGATGCAGGCATTCCACCTAACATAGCGCACCAGGCAGAGTCGATGGCTTCATCAGAGGCGGTAAATTGCAGTAAATCACATATCTGCAATCTAAATTGTTGGGAAGATATCAACCCCTTCTCATAATCCTTAAACCACATCATACCATCAGTGCGCTGGGTTACTTCATCGGCAGTTAAACCAGATAAATTGGAGAATTCTTGATAAGCTGCCGAAAAATTCAGATCCAGGATAACTCCTCCCAGGTCAAAGATCAGGTTATTAATATTACTAAGTCTCAAGGTATAAAAGCGGTAAAGTTAAGGACTAGTACCCAGATATAAGAATGGAAACCATACTAAATATGGTTTTAGCACGAAGAACGAACCATTTCAACCCGGTTTATGCATTACGATCCATTGGGCTGTCTCGAACTGCTGAAAATTACATTTTGTAGACCAAAGCATTAATATTCATCCCCGCCCCTACAGATGCAAAAACCAGGATATCTCCTGGTTTTATTTGATGCGGCTTCAACTGGTCCTTCAAGATTAGGTCCAATAAAGTAGGTACGGTGGCTACTGATGAATTGCCCAACCATTCAATAGTCATGGGCATAATGTCTTCCGGAAAGACCATAAAGCCTGGACAAGATTGCATCATCCATTTTCCCATTGGCCTGGTGAATCAGCAGTTTACTAATTTCACTCAGGTGAATATTACGCTGCACTAGGCAGTCTTTTATGGCTTGCGGTACCCTTTCAAGTGCATATTGATAGAGCTTTCGACCATTCATTTTTAAATAAATATCATCCTGGTGCTCCTGGTCGGGCTTATACGATTTGCCCATATATAACATTTTGGAGTGCAAAAAGGTATCTGACCGTGTTTTATGAGCAAGTATTCCAAGGGGGCTATCACTTATTTTAGCCTGCAACACCACAGCTCCGGCACCGTCAGCATATAGCATACTATCCCGGTCGTGGGCATCGGAAACCCTTGATAAGGTCTCTGCTCCTATAACCAATATCTTATTGGCATCTCCTGATTTTATGAAATAATCAGCCTGTATGATGCCTTGTAACCAACCTGGACAACCGAATGGAAGATCATACGCGATGGCATCGGGGCTTTTAACTGCCAATTTGTGTTTTACCCGGGCAGCCAAACTAGGTACAAAATCCAACCGCTTGTTGTCATTATTAACATCCCCGAAGTTGTGTGCAACAATTATATAATCTAATTCTTCTTTATCAATATTTGCTGACTCAATGGCGTCTCGGGCAGCATAGAAAGCCATATCGGAAGTTACCATATCATCTAATCTGCAATAGTGGTAATTTCCAGGAATTTATCGATGGTCACCTGGTTCGTTTTCTCTAACCTCTTTCCACAAGAATCATAAAATTCATTAGACAAAAAATCATGGTTACTAATAACTCGTGAGGGGATGTAACTCCCCGTTCCCGTAATTACACTATTTATTCTACCCTTCATTACCCATGGTTCACTAAATAAAATACAAGTTGCTTATTTTCTCGATTTACCAAATCTGTAACCCAAATTAAGCTGATATCGAAACCCTGGGGCCCATTTATTATTAGTACCGTTTAGATTTATCTCCTGGTCATCCAGGAAATCTTTAAGCAACGGAAATTTATCAAGAAGGCCTAGCAGTAGCTCATTTTCTATGAGGTCGGTATCTACTGAATCAAATTCCCCATCGAGCTTGATTTTCAAATAGTATTGTGACAGCGATGGGCCAATAAATACCATGTCAATAGTCCATCGATTATTAATTACAAACTGGTAGCCCATTTGAAATCCTATATTTACTACATTAATGTCTGTTTCCAAATCAGCCTCAGTCGGGGGTGACCCATCCGGAGGAGTAATGGTCAGCATTCTTTCATTACTAAAATTATACATATTTATGTATGGGCCAATAAAAACCCCATGTGGTGCCGAGAATTTATTTTCCTTCTTTAAATAAAACCGATATTCACCTCCCAACACAAGCCCTTTTTTCGAGCCCTCACTGGAAGCACTAATAATTTCAGAATTGAGCGATATCGGAAACTGAAGGTACCCAGCCATGATTGCAAAACTTTGATTGGGTTTTACAATCCGCTCATAGGACATTACGAATGATTCAGTATACAGTGCCTGAGAAATAACATGATATTTCACGGTATTCTTGCGATCCATACCATCATCACCTCCCTGAGCAATTGCATAGTAACCTGACAGTAAGATGATTATAAAACAAGCAGTTTTCACAAAATTCTCAATAGGGGTTGGCATAATTTATAAATAAAATGCTTTGTTTACCAAGACAATATTAACTGATTTTTTGCTAAACTTTCAATCCTGCATTTTATAGTTATATGGGGTTACCATGACCTGGGCATCTTTAGGCTATTTTAGCTGGCATCCGGGAGTAATTACGGATCATTGGGAGTGTATCAGCGCACATTAAGGGCCGTAATCAACCGGGCCAGGAACAACGGATTAATCCGAGAAGAGTCGTATCCGCTTAAGAAATACCAGATTCCCAGATCGGAACCACTCCGTCGAGCTATGGCCGAGAATGATCTAAAAACTATGATAAAAGCAGACCGATTCATCTTTCCGGTACTCCACCAAATCAAAGAGGAATATATTTATCGATCCATTGACAATAAGAGACTAGATTGAATAAGAATCTGAAATCTATCGCTAACTTTTAGACCTACCTGAGTTTACCATTTACTCTGCCCGCTATACCTGGGGCTACTTTGAGTAAAACCGAAGGGGTGCCAACTGCGGTCATTCAAGAAGGCTTGAGATACCAAACGGAAACCGTTACTCAGGCTTATTGGTTCTCCTTTGAGAATGAGGTAGTTGACAGGTATAATGAGAGTCTGTTTGAAAATTTGTATTATTATGAATTGCTAAAGCTAAGGCTATGTATAAGAATTATCTAGTGGTTTTTTTTAGAAAACTAGTTAGGCACAAAACCATATCCCTTATTAACCTAATTGGACTAACAATTGGTATGACCAGTTGTTTTTTGATCCTTATATATATAGCCTTTGAGTTTAGTTATGACAAGCAACATGACCAGGTTGAAAATATTTATCGTATCAGGTTGGATCTATTTGAAGATGGAAAACGATTTATTGAGCTCCCCAAGTGTACTCCAGCGTTGGGTCCTGCTTTAAAACGAGATGTTCCTGGCGTAAAGGAATTTACTCGTTTATTGCCACTAGCATTTCATAGTCCTGTAATACTAAACTACACCAATAGAGAGAATCGGGAGATTTCTTTTCAAGAACAAAAAATTTATACTGCGGATCCCGCTTTTTCTAAAATATTCACTTTCCCGATGATTAAAGGTGATTTACAAGAAGGATTGGATGATCCTAGTGCACTTTTTATGTCAGAAGCTGCTGCAAAGAAATATTTCGGTAATGAAGAGCCCATTGGCAAGGTCATTAAGATGTTGTATGGCAATTCCACTAAACTGGATTTAACAGTTAGCGGTATTTTTAAAGATGTTGCGCAAAACTCCCACCTAAAAATTGATTTTTTAGTATCCAATAAACTACTATATCCTATATGGGGAGGGATAAATAATGTTGAAGACAATTGGGAAGCAAATCTTTTTTATACCTATATTCTTACTTTCGCCTGAAGTGCACGCGGAACAAGTTCAATCACAGTTTCCAAATGTCATAGAAAGATACCAATCCTTGGATGACGGTGGGTCTAAAAAATTAGAGTATACTTTACAACCACTATCCCAAATCCATTTACAGTCAAACTTAGCTCAGGAAGCAGAAGATAATGGTAACCGAAGCCAGGTTTATCTTTTATCCATAGTTGCGGTTTTTATTCTGATAATTGCATGGATTAA
>QIMC01000386.1 GCA_003232185.1 Flammeovirgaceae bacterium
AATTTCAAGGGGTTGTAATAATAGTGAGCGTTGAAACGTGCGTTGAATCGTTCATTACTGAAACCATAGCGAAGCTCGGGTTCCAGTTGGTAGAACCTGTAGTCCTCAAATCGCTTGGTATATCTGAGCCGGAAATATGGCGTGAACCCTTCCACTGTGTTGTATTGCAACATTTGGATCAATGGAGGAATATTCCATGATTTCTTGCGATGACTGTTGCGAAAGGTCTTTCCGGTAAGCAAGATATTCACCAGGGTGATTTTATTGCTCTTTCGATCCACGGAGTCCTGATAGGGCTTACTCTTTTTTATTAACTGAAGACTGTCTTTCATCCGGTAGTCAAAGATCTCATCTAGGGTTAGGGGCACTGGTCGGGTGATTTCCCAGTAGGCACTGTCCTTTTTATTTGAATTCGGTTCTACTCTGACAATTTCATTGTTGAAGTATTTCTTGTTGAACCCCTGATTGACAATGTAATCTCGATATACACCAATGAAATGTCCGTTTCCCTTAAAACCGAAAGCATTTAATGCAAAAGCAAATTGCTGGGTCAGCAGCATCCAAACTTCACCTGTTTCCCCAACCACCGGTGCCAATACCTGGCGTACGGATAGGCTATCTACGAACTCTATCTGGTGTTCTTTAGTCAGATAAAGATTCAGGCTGTGTAGCCTCCATGAACCTTCGATAATATAAATATGGCCTGAGAAGGTCGGATCGTGTCCTCGTTTTGGAATTACCTTTATTTTGTTTAGGGTACGGTGGTTCTCTATGGTAGTTCCAAGCAGTTCGTAATCATAGAAAAGCATGGCATTTTCAGCAATTGGAGATACAAAACTGCGCTCACTAAGCCCTTCAGAATAAATCAGGTTTTTATAAAAATTGATCAATACATCGGATGCCTGGTTGAAACTGAAAGCTCGATTATCCCCACTTACTTTACTACTTATAACCAGTTCCTTAATTTTATCAGGCTGCTCAAAACTAAGTTGTGAAACACTTTCTGACAGATACACTATTCCTGTATCCACCGCTACCGGGATCCCCAAAATCCGCTCCGGAACCTCATCAAGCCTTTGCATCCCTTTTATATACACTTCGCAGCGATAGTTGTGGGTTTCTAAAAGATGTTTTTTCCGATTGGCTATTGCCTGTCGGATGATGGCGGTGGCGGGGTCTTCCAACCCGGGAATCACCACCACCGCCTCCAATTCAAATACTTCAGGGACCATTTGTAAATCGAGGGTAATTACAGCGCCAGAGCGGGGTGCAACCTGGCCGTATAAGGTTTTTTCTACTGTTTGATAGCCAACATATTGAAAAACTATGGTAGCGGTATCACCAAGTAGTTTTAAACTGTAATATCCCTGGGCATTAGAGGTAGTACCATGGGTGGTATATTTTTGATGAATGGTTGCAAAAGCCAGGCCTTCTCCATTTTCAGCGGTTATTCTGCCTTCAACTTGAATCGCCAGGCTGAGAAAAGGGATGCTGATGAAAACCAGTAATAACCAGAGTAGGTGCAGGTTATAATAAGAATAGTTCTTCATGGTTTAGTACTACCAGCTGGTTACTCGCCAAATCTAAATATTTAGTTAGATTTGGGAGATAGATCAACACTAAAATGCAGGATAAAGTTGTAATCATTACCGGAGGGAGTTCAGGCATTGGAAAGGCCCTGGCGCACGAATTTGGGAAAAAGGGTGCTAAAATATTGATCACAGGCCGGAGGGAGCAGCAGTTGATGGCGGCGGCAAAGGAACTGCGGTCGCAGAATATAGAGGTGGCAACCATGGTTGCGGATGTTAGTAAGGAAGAGGACAACCGCCAAATGGCCCAATTGGCTATGGATCATTTTGGAGGAATAGATATACTGATTAATAATGCCGGGATATCAATGAGGGCATTGTTTGAGGAGGTAGATCTTGAGGTAATTCGCAAGGTAATGGACATCAATTTTTACGGCTCAATTTTCGCTACCAAGTATTGTCTGCCAGGAATCCTGGAGAGTCAAGGTTCCGTAGTTGGAATATCATCAATTGCCGGATATAGAGGCTTACCGGGTCGGGTGGGCTACTCCGCTTCAAAGTTTGCACTGCAGGGATTTCTGGAATCCCTGAGAACAGAAATGTTGCCCAAAAATGTACATGTGCTTACTGCCTGTCCTGGATTTACTACTTCCAATATCAGGGAGGCTTCACTGACCAAGGATGGCAATTTGCAAGGGACATCTCCCCGGGACGAACAAAAAATGATGCGTGCGGAAACCTGTGCGGCATTGATCTATGATGCGGTAGTGAGGAGGAAAAAGCACCTAATCCTTACCACTCAGGGAAAGATAACGGTTCCGGGATATATGGACAAAATAGTTTATAACCACATGGCAAAAGAAGGCCCTCTTTAAATAAACGCCGAATGTCGAACGCCCGAATGAATGTTGAACTTCGGATGCCCGAATGCTGATATCGAAAAGCACTCACCACTTCGACATTTTTTATTTCTTGTTCGGTGTTCGGTGTTCGACATTTGGCGTTCCTTATTCCTAGCCTTCGATTATCCCCAGATGAGATTCTCGGATGTACAGGGGCCGGTCATTCCAATGAATCTTTACCCAAACATCTTTTTTGCTGACAACTACCCTGTGGCCTTTGCCAATAATTTCAGCAACATTAGCTCCTGAAGAGGGACCAACCCGGAGATATACCTGATCGGTAAGCACCACTGCCCGGTTCCGACCCTGTCCGAAATTGATTAGTCCAAATAATGTGGCAAGGATAAAAACAAAGAAGACACCGGCAATCATGGGTCGGTGTTTCCGACGACGTTTTTGATATAGGATAGTGGAAAATACAAAAAGGGCAAATATGCCCAAAGAGGCAATAATGTGCAAATGATACTTTTTGTAGATGGTTCGAAAAAATTCCGTATCCGTAAATTGATAGCCATATAGGTCGTGCTTCTTGGCCAACTCCTCCATTTTTCGCAGGGCTCTTTTGTCAGAGGTTTTTGAATAAAACAGGTTAAGTAAGTATAACGCACCACTATAATCGCCCAGGCCTTCTTTCACATAGGCCATTTTCAGAATCATTCCTGAGGAATATAGCTGTTCTTCATTTAAGATCGTTTCGTAAAGTTCTAAAGATTCCGTGTACTTCTCCTGATGAAACAAGGAGTCTGCCAGATTCAAGGTGGAGATTGAGCCATCCATTTGCCCATATAATGAGAAATTAATGCTTATCAGGCCAGTTGATATTAGAATTTTATAAAATAGGTTTTGCATTCTGGCCATTACCTTTTAGATTTGCAATCTCATTTAGAAAATGGATTCAAAGATAGTAAGATTTTCTAAATTTGAAGCGTATTGAAATTGACCTGAAGAAGGAATTTCGGGCA
>QIMC01000331.1 GCA_003232185.1 Flammeovirgaceae bacterium
GCTCCCGGAGGTTCTATTTCCAGATAATCCTCTACAGGATCTTCATTTCTTGGCCAGGTATAAACCGGAACCTGGCTGTATTCTACTACCAATGAACGGGGGGCAATTAGGCTGCCCAACTCCGCATCTCCAAACTCCATAAGTATCCCCCATAAATTACGATAAATGGGCTCTTTCCAGATATTTTCTCGTGGTGCAAAATACCCGCTCACCATGGCAGCATCCACACGAGTATCTAAAACAGCGGTATAAAAAGCCAAAAGACCTCCTTCGCCATAGCCTGCTATCCCAATTTGAGTATTGGTATTGCCTTGCGCAGTAAACCAGTCAACAATTGCTTCCATCTTTTGAACTTCATATCCTCCAACCGTGCGGCCCATTTCATGGGACTGGGAGTAAATCCAGGTTCGCGAAGGTCGATTGGTACCCCGGGACCAGTGGTCTATAACCACGGGAATTATCACCGTAAATCCGTTTTCTGCTAACCGACGGGCAAATTGGGAATCATTATTTATGCCGGTACCCATACCTATTAGATCTTCGGGATACTGGTCAGCATCGGGTATAGCAATCACATAACCTCTTGATGCTCCTTTTGGCTCCACCAGAAGGCCTTCTCCAAATATCTGCCCAGGCACATCTAACTCAGGCCAGTCCTGCAAGGCCGGCCCGGGTATAACCTCTTTAAGTACCGGCCAACGGGCTTCATGTACAATGTACCGATCTGTTTCTCCTGCTTTGTTCAACCGCTCCATAGCAACGGGAGCACGTTCATCAACCGCACCAAGAATAGATCGAAAATTATTGCGATTTGCTTCAATAGAAGCAACGTAGGCCTTTGATGAAGATAAATCCCGGTTCCAATACCTTTCCCTTTTCGGCTTTAAGAAGTCTATTCGTTTTTCATAAAACAATCGAACTCCATCAATAATATCTTCCCATACTACATCATTTGTGAGACGGGATGTTAAGGGGATATAGTCACCAGTGTAATCACTTGCTTGAAACACCAGGGGCTCAGGCAAAATATTAAGCACCATGCCAGTTGTTCTGGATGACACCTGGTATTCCAACTGCTGATAGCCACTTTTAGTCGCTACCAAAACTGTTTTAGAGTCCATATTATTGCTGAAATTACCAGTCTCATTACTGGTGGGTATTTTCAAAGAAAAAGCGCCCTGATTATTTGTTAATATGGTAAGATTGGCACCTTCGAGCGTAATGCTTACCCCAGCCACGATTTCACCATTCAGTCCATTCTGAACAATCCCAGTTAATTCATGGTTCGGCTTGGTACAGTTGGTGGTTGTACCAACAACTATTGTGAGTAATACCAGTTTTACGATTTTTAATGACACTATATGGAGCCCTAATCTTAAGATGGAGTGCTTAGTCCTAATTATTTTGAAATGATAGCAATATACAGCGCCTTATGCAATACACTACTGTATAATTTTCAATTCTCCGGTTAATTGCCACCTCAGGTTAATCTGCTAACAATCGGGATTGGTTAGCTTTAATATTCGTTTGGCTTTCCAATCTTTTCGATGGGTTGGATTTATGATCAAGTGATCTCCCTGCCTCGCATACATAAGCACCTTTGAAATTTCAACTTCATACAAGGATCGACTCGAGAAATTCCAATCTGAGACTTGCACAACAGTGTCATTTCGTCTGAGTTGAATGTAGAATAGAATCTGAACAAGGTTGGGCGCATTCGGATCACCGCTTACCAACTTGAGTACACCTTTGGAGTCAAGGCCAAAAGTCTGATAATTTAATGATACACCATCCAACAGTATGGGATTGCAATGAATATCCTCTCCTTGACCTAATTCACTGCGTTGGAATTCGTTGTCCAACATATCCGGGATTATCATATACGGGATTATTACTGTACTCTGCCCATATAGGTATTGGCTGGCCAATACAATCACAATAACAAATGAGGCTAAAGGTTTTCTGTTCATGTTGGTATAATTCGGTATGAAATGTTCCTTTTTTATTGACCTGATGTACAGGGGCAATTGATAATGAAACAAACATAATTATCAAAGCCAGTTATTGGGTTATGAAAAATGTAAATAATTGTAAAATGAATGTAAAAATTGGTTAAACCTGTAGTGAATCCGTTAGCTTTAATTGATGAAACTGCGGTTATTACTTATGCTCAGTCTGGTTGTCTTTTCTCTGCTTTCCTGGAGGTTTATTGAGAATGATACCAAAAACGAAAATTCAGAGATCAGCACCCTGGAAATCAGAATGAGAAATATCGGACATCAACTGCTACTAAAAGCAGGAGATTCATCCTCCAGGGTGCTCCCTATTAAGAAATTATCTGCCAATGATTTTCAAATTCAATTTGAAAGTCAATTGGCATTTGAACCTAATATGCTGGTTGATGTTGTACACGCCAGCATGAGTGGTTTAAATATTCCTTCCAGCTATACGGTGAATGTTTTGAATTGTGCTACCAGCGAGATTGTCTATGGCTTCGAAATTTACGGGGATAAAGACAAGGATGTGGTGCCGTGCTTAAGCAGATCATTGCCCAGGTCATGTTATGAAATCAGAATTTCGTTCCAAAAACCGCCGGCCGGATTGAGCAAATACGTCTATGTAGTAGTTTCGTTTTTGTTCAGTATATGTTTAGCGTTTTTGGTATTGACTAAAAAAC
>QIMC01000051.1 GCA_003232185.1 Flammeovirgaceae bacterium
TGTTAAAAATTTCCGTAACAGATCAATCCGGGCAAACAGGGGAGGATGAGATAGAAATTGGGATTACTTTTTTAGAAATAAAGCAGGTTATCGTATTAAACGAGGGCAATTTTTTCTCCGGTAATGGAACCATTGACCTTTTTGATATAAAAAGTGGCAGCTCTGAAACTGCTGTATACCAAGCTACAGCTACCGTGCAACAGGCCGTTCATCATCAGGAATATATATACCTGGTAACCAATGCACCGGATCGCCTGGATGCACTAAGTACGGATTTGGAATTAGCGCATTCGGTAAACCAGGGCCTTGACAATCCCATAGATTTTGCTGCAATAGATGATCAGGGTTTTGTATCCAATTGGGGTAATATAGGTACTGCCTTTTCCGATGATCCGGATTCATTCATTGCTATTGTTGATTTGGAAAATCACACCGTGACGGATTCTGTGATGTTGGATGCCCGGCCCCAGGGGCTATTGGCCTACAATAATAAATTGTTTATTGCCAATGAGGGAGGTTCAACGGTTACAGTACTAGATCCAACGGATCTTTCGTTGACAGAGATCGGGGTTCCATTTGGCCCCAGTGATTTTGTGGTAGATAGCCAAGGGATGATTTGGGTGTTGTGTACCAGTGGCAATTTGGTGGAAATCAACCCAGATGATTTATCAGTGGGTACAGAGATAAGTGGATTAACTACTGGCGGATTTAATGAAAAATTGGCAATCGATGGCTCGGGCAATACCATATATTTCTTAGGAGGAACCAATGACTCCTTTACGGGTCTTACCACAGTATATAGCGTTGATTTAAATGACCAACAAGTGGAGGTTTTTGTTGAAAATGGATTTGCACTTTATGGAATAGGCATAAATCCTGAATCCAATGAAGTGTATACTGGAGACTCCAATGCTTTCCAATCAACTGGTACAGGATTCCGATACGATGTCAATGGTACTAAGTTGGGAGAATTTCCCACTGGAATTGGCCCACGGGGCTTTCTTTTTATGCAGTAATTGCACTATACCTGTATGGACCCGTAACAACCCCTTCGAATTATAGTACTATACCAATATCATAAAAATGAGAATTTTTACTTAATAATTTATTTTTCGAATTTATATGTTCAACCAAAGCGGCTCAAATAATGAAAGATGACTTGTTTTAAACAGAGTTTGAGCTGCCTTATGTGAGGATAAAAGAAACAGATAGAGCCTTTTTTTACTGGTTATTATTTATATCTTTAGACTTATCATTATTTTAGTAAAATTAATATGGAAAAAGGAACAGTAAAATTCTTTAATTATTCTAAAGGATTTGGGTTTATCGTACCCGACAATGAAGGTCAGGACATCTTCGTTCATTCTAGTGGTTTAATCGATGAAATTCGAGAAGATGACAAAGTACAATACGAAGTTGAGCAAGGTAAAAAAGGCCTTAATGCCGTAAAAGTAGAAGTAGTACGCTAGTCTATATAAAATTCGGAATTTGAATCCCGCTAGATGCGGGATTTTTTTTGAGAAAAAAGGAATGCCCCAAAATTTGTGATTGGATGTTGGAGGTGTTGGGTTATAATTGTATGGTAAATACAGTTTTTGAATTTTTGGGATCTGAGGTTACTGTGAGTTTACCGGAATGAAGTTGAATGATTTGCCTGGATAAACTGAGTCCAATCCCTGAGCCATTATCTTTGGTGGTATAAAATGGGATAAAGATCTGATCCTGTGCCTCGGAAATAATGCCAGGTCCATTGTCTTGAATCTCAATTAGTGTATTCGATTGTTCATCCAATCGACCACTTAATACAATTTTAGGATTCGTTCCACCATTGACGGCTTCCAATGCGTTTTTGAATAAGTTGATTAGCACTGTTTCCATTTGTTCCTGATCTGCACTTATTTTTAGATTAGCAGGAACAACTTTGATTGAAACAGTGGTATTTTGCTTTTTTATTTGACCTTCAAATAAAAACACCAACCGATCCAATAACTCCTGGACTTTGACAAATCCGAATTTAGGCTTAGGTATTTCACTAAAGTTGCGGTAGGCATCTACAAAGTGCAGCAATCCCTTGCTTCTCTTTTCAATGGTCTTCAGTGCACTGGTAACATCCTGAGTGGTTTCCATGGTGAGTAGCTGAGTGTCACGAGTCCATGATGTTTCGTCGTTTAATATTTCATTTAGGGTCTCTACATGTGAAACTATGGGCGTGATGGAGTTCATGATTTCATGTCGAAGCACTTTTGTTAGGTTTTGCCATGCTTCAATTTCTTTTTCCTGTAATTCAGGCTGGATATTTTGTAAAGACACCAATTTAAAAGCCTTACCTCTAATTCAGTGGCGGTAACAGATAATTGAAGCTCTTGGTTATTTATAGACTGTTTTAGCAAGGCGTTATCTCCAGGTTTCAGCTTCATCAATATTTTATACAACAGGGAATTATGTTTTTCAAGCTCTGAAATGGAGCGTATATAAGGTGTTCCAAGCAATTTAATAGCAGCATTATTAAACAACTCTACCTTTCCATCCTGATCAAAGGAAATCAATCCAACCCTTACATATTGGACTACAGTATTTAGATATTGTAGATTTCCTTCTTTTTCCGCCCTGACTTCACGAAAGGCATCAAGCACATGATTAAATGCCCCGTTCAATTCTTTAAAGCTTCTGCCGTATT
>QIMC01000457.1 GCA_003232185.1 Flammeovirgaceae bacterium
AGACCAGCTGGTAATCCAGTCGCACTATAGGTTAGCACATCCCCAGTGTTCAGATCACTGCCGTCCAATTGTAGGTTGACATTTGATCCCCCAGTATATACCTGTGTCCCCGGATTGGTCAATACAGGTGCTGAATTTCCCACCCCGTTAATCTCTATACCCGATATTTTAGCTGATTCTACCTGAGAAGCAAAGGCGATACTCAGTCCCCCGTCATTTACTGTTAAAATAAACGTTTCCACTACCGCTATGTTGGCTCCTCCTGCTTGAATAAATATGTCGTAGTTACTAAGAAGTCCTTGACTGTTCTCCAAATTTACATCAAAGACCCTGGCACCCGCACTGGTATAAAATATCTCAGCGAAATGTAATCGGACTTGGTAGTCCCCAGGCGGTAAAGGTACCTCATAACTCATAGACCCTGCATCTGCATAACGTTCGGTCTGATACAACACATCATTAGTAGTTCCTGCTATCGCCGAGGTGGTACTAAACGTCATTCCACCAGCGAAGTATTGGTCGGCTATCCAGTCCTCACTGCCAAAAGTATAGCTTGGTCCACCTGAGTTAATACGTAGTAAATTAGCAAAGTTTGTAAGGGTAATAGTAAAGACCTCTTCATCAAACAAACCTGCCTGATCTTCCACACGGACCGTAACACTATAGTCTCCAGCTGGTGCACTTAAGACACCACTAATCAGCCCACTGGCGCCATCTATGCTCAGATCGGCGGGCAACCCGGTAGCACTGTAGGTGAGCACATCTCCAGGATTCGGGTCAGCACCATCCAACTGAAGGTTCACTGTCCCTCCCGTATTGTACTGCTGGTTACCCGGGTTGTTAACTACCGGAGCTACATTTCCTCCTCCTGATATCTCTATTCCCGATATTTTAGCTGACTCTACCTTGTTAGTAAAATCAATAGTCAGCCCGCCATCGGCAACCGTCACCATAAAGGTTTCTATTACAGCAGTATTGGCACCACCGGCGGCTACAAAGATGTCATAGTCAGTTAACTGTCCCTGCCCACCTTCTATATCTACTTCAAATATCCTTAAGCCTGCTGAGGTGTGAAAGATCTCTGCAAAATGCAATCGTACCTGGTAATCGCCGGCAGGTAACGGAACCTCATAACTCATGCTGCCCGCGTCGGCATAGCGCTCGGTCTGATACAATGCATCATTGGTGGTCCCAGCAATCGCCGAGGTGGTACTAAACGTCATTCCACCAGCGAAGTATTGATCCGCTATCCAGTCCTCACTGCCAAAAGTGAAACTAGGACCTCCTGAATTAATGCGCAGTAAACTGCTTAAATCAGTAACTGTGATGGTAAATATTTCCTCATCAAACAGTCCATCCTGATCAGTCACCTGAACTGTTACCGTATAGTCGCCTACCGGTGCGCTTAACGTGCCGCTGATCAAGCCGCTGGCGCCATCTATACTCAGATCGGCGGGTAGGCCAGTAGCGCTGTAGGTGAGCACATCTCCAGGATTTGGATCAGTGGCGTCAATTTGCAAATTGACTGTTGTACCATCTTGATAATTCTGGTTGCCTGGATTGGTAACAATTGGGGCTACATTTGAAGTGCTAAGTATCTCAATCCCTGAAATTTTAGCCCTATCTACTTTATTAGTAAACATTATTGTAATCCCGCCATCGGATACCGTAATGTTAAACGTTTCAAGAACAGCAGTATTAGGGCCTCCTGAGGCTACTATTATATCATAATCTGTTAGTTGGCCCTCACCATTTTCAATATCTACATCAAACAATCTTGACCCGGTCGTTGTGTGGTAAATTTCAGCAAAATAAAGTCTAACGGTGTAATCTCCAGCTTCTGATACTGGAATCTCGTAGGACATACTTCCTGTATTTGCATTTCGTTCCGTTTGAAACAACTCATCATTAGTAGTTCCCGCTATCGCCGAGGTGGTACTAAACGTCAATCCGCCACTGAAATACTGGTCCGCTATCCAGTCCTCACTGCCAAAAGTGAAACTAGGACCTCCTGAATTAATGCGCAGTAAACTGCTTAAATCAGTAACTGTAATGGTAAATATTTCCTCATCAAACAGTCCGTCCTGATCAGTCACCCGAACTGTTACCGTATAGTCGCCTACCGGTGCGCTTAACGTGCCGCTAATTAGGCCGCCGGCTCCGTCTATGGCCAGATCGGCAGGTAACCCGGTGGCGCTATATGTGAGCACATCTCCGGGATTTGGATCAGTTCCGTTTATTTGGAAATTAATTGATTCTCCTGTTGAATATATCTGATCCGCAGGGCAAGTACCGGAGGTAAGTTTACAATTATTGGACCGCTTAGGTTTTCAAATATCCTGGGAATTATCTGATCCCAGCCGATAGTGATTATATCTAAGTCACCATCGTTGTCGATGTCTACCAGCTGTGACCCATCGTGATGATCCAGTCCGTCCCCTCCAGGATCAATAATATGCTTAATCCAGGTGCCAGAATTGCACAAGTCATTTTCAAACCCAAATAGTATATGGGAGCCCATCCATTCACCGACAATTATATCCTGGTCTCCGTCAAAGTCCATATCGGCGACTCCCACACTCAGGGATCCATCGATTGATGGGTCAATTTGGTTTTTCGTCCACAATTGCGTGGGATCGTCCGGTGCTTCCAGCCAGGCGATCTCCTGATTAACACCTATCTGACCGGCAACTCCATCCAAATCGCCATCTTTGTCAAAATCAGCCAGAGCATTCCTGTCAAAGGTGCTGGTGTAGGTGATTCCTGTGGTAAACAAGGTCCAACTTCCTCCCTCGTTCCTGAGCCAGTTTCCTGATTGAAACAAATCCAGATCACCATCATCATCGATATCTCCTGCGGTTAACCCCTCTCCTAAAGAAGTTGGGTGTATATTTTCTATGGTCCAGGCGGGTCCGAAGGTACTGTAACCATCTGTACTTCCGAACTGCCGTCTTCCCCTCCGTTCCAGGTAATAGCCATTTGATATGGGCCTCCATTTTGAAAAATGGCTCCAGCTATTCCTGCAATGAATATTTCAGTATAGGATGTAGTTCCTGACGGAATATTGGTATGAATTGCAAAATTACCTGTCCCATCATTTTCGGCCCAGACTAAATCTGGGGATTCATAGGCCCCCTGAGTTCCAAACAAATCTTGATCACCATCTCCATCAAAATCATATATCCAGGCAACATTGTTGAAGGGTGTTCCTATGGTGCTTTGTATCCAATTGCCTGAGGCTGTCCCCGGATTCTTATACCACCATCCCCCAGTTACTATATCCTTTAACCCGTCTCCATCAATATCCTGCTGGGGAAGAATGTAAACAGAACGATAGGGCAATGCTCCATCTATTAGGTGTTCATCCCATTGATCCGGAAAGGGGGTGGTGGTGCAAGATACCTGACCGGTGTAATCAACCCTTACCAATTTTCCGCTATCAACATCCGTGGGGCAACAACCATCTCCATACTCAAGAATATACAAATGGCCGTCAGGACCAACCTTCATATCGATGAACCCATTTTTTGATGAAGGAAATACAGCAGGAGCCAACTGTTCATTACTGACTATGGTACCATCTGTGTCCATCTTTACCACCCACACCTGGCTGGTATTGAAATCGTAGTAGAAAAATGCCTCATCAAATTCTATGGGCATGGTTTGAGTGGGATCAAAATAATAACGTGGGCCCGCCAAATAACACTCATGCAAAAAATCCACCCACGAAGGTTGAGCTACCGGCAAATTAGTGGCTCCCGTGTTCCAGGTAGAGATATTTACCGGTGCTTGTGGATCATAATAAAACTGAGGGGTGGCATAATCATTTAAAAAAGGCTCATTCTTTCCAGAAAAATAGGGCCATCCGTAATTGCCTGCATTTTTAGTCAAATTTATCTCATCTGTCCCTTCCGGGCCCTCTGGGCCAGGGTTATCAGCGTCAGGACCAACATCTGCCCAGAACAACCAATCGGTATTCTCTTTATCAACAAACATCCTATAGGGGTTTCTTATACCCATGACATAGATCTCAGGTAACCCCCCAATACCTCCGGGAAACAGGTTTCCTGCCGGTACGGTATAACTGCCATCTGCTTGTGGAGTTATGCGGAGGATCTTTCCACGAAAATCATTGGTGTTGGAAGAAGTGTTTTCCGCACTGTTGATAATATCTGTTTCATCCAGAGGAGAATATAAGGTATGATCGGTATTATCTCCGGTAGCAATGTATAGATTTCCTTGTGAATCAAAATCAAGATCCCCTGCAGCATGGTCACAGCAGTCATTCCGTTCCCAGGGCCATTCTAATATTATTACTTCTGAAGCCATGTCGAGCAGGTCCCCGTTCATGGTAAAGCGCGACACCCGGTTTACCGACGAAGACAGGGGCGAATAATGAAGGTATATATAATTGTTGGAAAGAAAATTAGGATCAAATTCAATGCCTAATAATCCGTCCTCCTGATCTTTAAATACTGGTATGGTACCCGCTGATACTGATACTTGTAAATTGGGTTTATAGATCAATAATTCACCATAGCGGTCCACAATAAAAATCCTGCCATCAGGAGCGAACTCAAAGTTTACTGCATTGGTCAGACCCTGAAGCAGATCTACTTTTTGAAATTCATCTGGTAGTTGTGAAAATGCTGGCCAGAAGCAAACTGAGAAGGCAAGCTGGCAAAGAAAAACTTTATAATTAAGTTGATAAAGTACTAAGTTAGTAAAATGCTTCATAGGCGCTTATAAGATGATTCCCACTAAAAATCTACCGTGTCCCCTTAATCATTTTCCATCAAAAAGCATCTTAACCAACCGCAGCCCGTTCAGCTTAAAGCTAAGTACTTAATATAATTATATTACTTATTGAAATAATCAAACCGAAATATACGGAAAGTTTGAGAAAAATACGAATTTTAGACCATGAGAATTGTCAATTGCCCCCAATTATCACCACCAACTACTGTTTGGCCTGCTTATTTCCTGACTACAATTTTTACTCCCTCATTTCTTGAAGAAATTGAAGTAAGTCTCAGGTAATAAACACCGCTATTCAGTAATGTAAAATCTAAAGTTTGGAGATTTCTACCGGAACTAAATTGAGCTTTGCCAAAATTGTACATTTTGCCAAGTACATCAAAAATTTCTATTCCAACTTCTTCTCCGGAGGATAGATATATTTCTAATGTTGCTGAATTTGTAGCAGGATTCGGAAAAACTTTTACATCACTAATATTAGGTGGATCAGGAGTACTTGTAACCAGTCCGATTTGAATTAAAAAAGTCTCCTCAACAACTTGAAATCCATCGGTTACGGTCACTACTATGGCATAATCTCCCAATGAAGTAGTAATAGTGCCAGAAATAAGACCTGTTCTCTCATCAAATGTGAGAGATGGCGGTAAACCCATTACAGAGTAAGATAATTGGTCACCGGGATTGGGATCGCTGGCCAATATTTGCAACGCTATTATATCCTCCTCTGCGTACCATTGATTTCCGGGATTGATCAACACTGGGGAGCAATTACTTGATTGACTCTTATTTTCGAAAATTCTAGGAATTAGCTGATTCCATCCTATGGTCATAATATCAAGATCACCATCGTTATCGATATCAACCAGTTGTGACCCGTCATGATGATCCAGAGAGCCCCCATCATCAAGGATATGCTTAATCCAAGTCCCACTATTGTTCAAATCGTTCTCGAACCCAAACAAAATATGAGCGCCTTGAAACTCACCAACAATTACATCTTCATCTCCGTCGAAATCCATATCAGCTACACCAAGGCTCAGTGTTCCATCTATCAATGGGTCAATGGTATATTTGGTCCAGGGTTGGGTTGGGTCATCAGGGGCTTCCAACCAGGCGACTTCCTGATT
>QIMC01000358.1 GCA_003232185.1 Flammeovirgaceae bacterium
GTACTTCCGGTGGCACTTAAATCCTTATAACCAAGGTCATCTACCAGAATAAACAAAACATTGAGTGGCTCTTTCTCTTGATCACCTGTTTGACAGCTGACAGTTATCAGAACCCCCCAACTCAAACAAAGAATTGTAAATCCATTCTTGATTATTCGGGGCATCAGACTTTTATTTCGTGTTATAAAAAATGGCTTTAGGACCGTTTATCCCTGGCTTGAACACCGATCAATGACCAACTAATTATGATTATTGATCGGCGTTCTTTATTCGGCGTTCTTTATTCGGTGTTCCCAAGGGGATCAGCTCCATAATCGATCCCATGCCCGTATTTTATCCCATTCAGGAGTCGGAGCAAATAACTTCTCTCCTTTAATGAGGTACTCTTTGACCACCTCTTCATTCAGTTCAACCCCAATTCCCGGTGTTTCTGGAACTTTTACATAACCATCCTGTACCAAAGGCTTTTCGATACCAGTGACCAATTCCTCAAATTTCGGGTTATCCACTGCATGGTGCTCCAGCCACATAAAGTTTTCAGTAGCCGCCGCACTGTGCACTGAGCCCAGGAATGAGATTGGGCCCGCCGCGTGGTGGTGCATAAACCCAATACCATGGCTTGAGGCATAGTCGCCGATGCGTTTGGTTTCTAAAATACCTCCGGCAGTATTGGGATCCGGATGCACAATATCTACTGCTCTGGCTTCAATCAACTCCTTAAATCCGCCTTCCAGCTTGTAAATATCCTCTCCGGTTTGGGTTGGAGTAGTACTGGACATAGTTATTTCACGCCACTGGTCAGTGTATTCCCAGGGTATGATGTCCTCTATATAGGCCAGGTTATATTTTTCAACTGCCCTGGCGATCTTAATCGCTTCATTTACTCCAAAGTGGCCCCAATGGTCGGTGCCCATGGGAATCTCATAACCAATTTGTGCACGCATTACATCAAGAAATTCGCACAATTTGTCAATCCCCTTATCAGTAATTTGAACCCTGGTAAATGGGTGTTTGGTCATATTATAACCCCTGAACTCATGTTGGTATGGATTGTATTTGCCATCAGGACCATTGATAATAGTACCTGGGATGTCTTTTAGTAATTTGATGCCAATATCCATTTTAAGTGCGGTATAGCCTTTATCTATACGTTCTTGCATGCGTTTGGCATATACATGTGGGTCGTTAGAGGTAGTGGTATCACAATACAACCTTACTTTGTCCCGGTACTTTCCACCAAGTAACTGATAAACCGGTACTCCATAAGCCTTACCTACGATATCCCACAGTGCCATTTCAACTCCGGAAACCCCACCTCCTTGTCGGCCATGATGGCCAAACTGACTGATGATCTTGAATAGTCTTTCAACATTGCAGGGGTTTTCTCCTAACAATCTGCTTTTCAGGAATAGCGCATATTCTTTAGCCGCTCCGTCCCGCACATCGCCGTGACCAATAATGCCCTGATTGGTATAAATTCTGACAATTGGTGTCCTGAAGACTACCTCGCCAATTTCTGCAATTCTCATGTCCGTAATTCTCAGATCGGACGGACTCGAATTTCGATTCACCTTTTGAGTAGTGTATTCCAGCTGCTGCTCAATAGGTGCAAATGCCATGCCTGCCAGGCTTAGGCCGCCAAGACCCAGCTTGCTCATAAATCCTCTTCGGGAGTTTTTATTGGATTGTTCTTTCATAGTAAATAGGGGAATAAATTTTCGATTATTTAATTAATACTTAGAGATTAGGTAAAACTTGCACGAAATGGAAAATGAATATAAGAAGATATCTTAATTTAACTCATCGCTATCATCTTATAAGACGCGTTGCTACTCGATAACCCTTACTCATTTGTCCGCTAAATGAAATTATTAAATAATTCCAGCCAGTTTTACTCTATAACCAGCAAGCCCAAAAAGCAGCCCGTTCCTGGTTAATAGGGTAATAAAGAGATAATTCCTAAATTATTAATTGCCAATAGGCGTTGGCGATTAATGCGCGAATTGGAAATCTAGAATGGAATATAATAAAATATCTTTTTTTTAACCTAAATTATCATCCTCCAATATCACCTTCTTTGAAATGAATTCAACCAACAATTTCTATCTATCCCTGCTATCCATACTAGTTGGTATACTTTCTTGCTGTATTGCAAGAAACTCCATAGACGAGCAAGTGGTAACACCTGAACAAAGGCCGAACATTATCTTGGTCTTAGCAGATGATCAAGGATGGGGAGATATGGCGTATAATGGTCACCCTGTAATTCAAACGCCCCATTTTGACACCATGGCTGCTCAAACCCTTAACCGGTGTGTTCTCCTACCCGGGGTAGTATACTTACCGGTCGGCATCCCAACCGGTTTGCCTGTTTTACCTGGGGGCGAGCATTACGGCCACAAGAGATTACCATTGCAGAACTTTTGAAATCGGCCGGATATGTTACTGGTCATTTCGGCAAATGGCATTTGGGATCTGTGCGGGAGGGCAGTCCTGTAAATCCTGGAGAAAGTGGTTTTGATGAGTGGCTGTCGGCACCTAATTTTTTTGATAACAATCCCATCCTCAGCCGGGAAGGTGTGGCAGTACAAACCCAAGGCGAAAGCTCCATGGTGACGGTTGATGCTGCTTTGGAATTTATTCAAAAACACGAAGTGGGGGATCAACCCTATTTAGCAGTTGTTTGGTTTGGATCACCTCATTTACCACATGAAGCGTTAGAGAAAGACCAAC
>QIMC01000177.1 GCA_003232185.1 Flammeovirgaceae bacterium
TCCAGTCACTGCTAATGGGTCTAGTTCTGTTGTGGCCAATCCATCCTCATTGGCTTCAGTTAATTCAGGCACCGCGGTCAAGGCCACACCATTTATGTCCGGACGATTATTTTTCTCAAGACCGGTGTCTCCCCATGGATCTCCAGTCACTGCTAATGGGTCTAGTTCTGTTGTTGTCAATCCATCCTCATTGGCTTCAGTTAATTCAGGCACCGCGGCCAAGGCCACACCATTTATGTCCGGACGATTATTTTTCTCAAGACCGGTGTCTTCCCATGGATCACCCGTTACTGCTAATGGGTCTAGTTCTGTAGTGAGTTCTGTAGTGAGTATTTGGTCATTTAGTATTTCAGAATCCACAAATATTGAATTCATTGCAATCAGAAGATCCTCCTCTTGTCCTAGCGACTCTGCTGGAATAGTAATCATCCGGTCCTCAAAGCCCTCCTTTGATGCCATAAGGGTGTATTCCTGACCTGCAGGAACTTGTATGGTAACCTTTCCATCTATATTTGACACCAGAGTTTCAGTTACTTCTCCATTGACTAATAATTTCAGATTAGCGTTATCCAGTATATCGTTGTTCTCATTAATTATTAATGCATTAATTGTGGATAACTCTTCAATGTCGCTAAAATCCTCCAATCCTGGAGATGTGGATAACTCAGAAGTTGCCAGCAGTTCGATTTTATCATCAATTTCAGGGACTTCCATGTTAACCGAATTATCCGCAAGGATCATTTCGAGATCTGGAGCCTTTATGTCTATTTTAAAAATGTTGTCAGCACCCTCTCGGTTAGATGAAATATATGCTGTCTCCCCAGATGGTGAAAGTGAAAATCCGAAATCATCAGCGGTAGTATTTAGTGGGTATCCCATATTTCGGATATCCAAAGCCCCTTTCAACTTAATCTGGTATACATCCAGGCCACCTAACCCACCGTGTCCGTTTGAGGCAAAGTACAAATTGTCTTCATTATCAATGAAGGGGTACATCTCATTGCCAGAAGTGTTGATGACCTCACCCATATTTACTGGGTCACTCCATCCATTTTCAGTCCTTTCACTTACATAAATATCAGTACCCCCAAATCCTCCAGGCATATCTGAAATAAAATACAGCTTGCCATTATCAGTAGAAATTGTCGGGTGTCCGTAACTATAATCTTTAATAATAAAATTGATGGGTTTGATATTGTCCCAATCATTTTGACTCTCATCCCATGAGGCTGAGTATAGCTGTAAATTGTTAATACCCTGATCTGTTACTCCAAGCTCTTTGTCCAAATAGTTGCTTCTGGTAAAAATTGCCTTACTAAAGTCATCGTAAAATGCAATGGGCCCTTCATGGTACTTTGTATTTAAGTTTTTGCTAAATGGCTTTGCTGAAGCCATATCACTTTCCGTATAATATAGATCCAGAAATGGAGTGTCATCCCATTTGAATCTGGGACCCTTATCATGTCTCGATGAAACAAATACAATACCGTCTTTAAAAATAGTGGGGCTAAAATCTGAATAATGGGGTTTATTGTCCTTCACACTACTTAGCTGGTAAAACATACTATCAGCATAAAACACCTCCAGTTTATTCAAGGTGTTGATAATTGCTTTACTCCTATAATCACTTTCTACGAATTCGTAAGAATCAATTATTTGTCTGGCTTCTTCATATTTCCCATTGCTCAATAATGTATGAGCATATTGAATCTGATGCTCGGGAGTAATTAGATCACTGTGTATAACTTCCGAATACCACTTTTCCGCGTTTACCGGATCATTTACTTTTAAGTAAGACTCTGCTAATCGAAGTTTAATTTCATCATCGCCCTTGCCCTTATTAACAAGTTTGGTGTACAACTTGATGGCAGATTTGTATTCAAAATTATTGAAATACCTGTCCGCCCTTTTCAACTTATTATCAAAAACGCTAATGAAACCGCCGCCTCCCTTATTTTGCTTAGGGGCAGGGGTATAGGCTGTTGTTATAAAAGTTATCAACAGTATGCAAAGAATCCGTATCATACTCAGTGAATATCTCATTTTAAAAATATCTTGGTGTTAACATTCGTCGTCTAGGCGGCTTCAATCGGTAGTTTAACATTAACTCGTGCGACCCCGAATGCAATCTTTTCAACTCGGTTGTGGTAGCAAAATCATAGGCATACCCGATGCTTAATTGCTCTGTTACATTCAGTTGAATTATTGCATCAAACGAATCGAACGAACGATAGGAAACCCCTACCCATAACAATTCCTGAAATAGGAAGTTGGCGTTAATGTCAACTTGCAAAGGAGCTCCCTCTACTACTTTGAACAATAGATTTGGTTTGAATTTTACAGACCGACTAAGGTCAAATACATAGCCAGTAGTATAAAAATAATGTCTTTTTTGGCGCGCTTCTGAATCCACTGTTGTCTCTACATTATCCAACTTATTCTGAATCAGATGTGGAGAACTAAGTCCCATATAAAAACGTCTGGTGTAATAATAAAGTCCGGCTCCAAAATTGGGCATGAACTTGCTTACCTG
>QIMC01000221.1 GCA_003232185.1 Flammeovirgaceae bacterium
GCAATGTAGGTATTGTAAAAAAGCACACCATTGAATTGGGCGAAATAACCAACGTTGGCTTTATAGTAAAAGCTGGATTAAAAGAGGACGACAAAATTGCAACCGCTGGATTGCAAAGTTTATTGGATGGTCAAAAAGTGAAATTACAATAATCCATCTAAAAAAATAAGCTATGAATTTTGCTAAGTTTTCAATAGAAAAAAATAGAATTTCACTGAGCATTCTTGCTGTGGTGATGATTATGGGATATGTATATTATGGGTCTCTCTCTCGTGATAGTATGCCACCCTATACAGTACGAATAGCTACAGTTGTCTCTTCATTTCCAGGAGCTTCACCTGGGCGAGTAGAGGAGTTGGTAACCGACAAAGTAGAAAAAATTGCACAGGAACTTCCTGAACTTAAAAAGGTAACAAGTACTTCGCGAACCGGGCTTTCGGTGGTTACCGTTGAGTTGAAAATGGAAGTAGCCCCAAAAGACATGCAAGCCGTATGGGACAGGTTAAGACGTAAATTGAGTAACCTGCAAGGATTGCCTAGTAATGTACATCCACAGCTCAAGGATGAAGGCATTGGGGAAGTTTTCGGTATTGCAGTAGGAATTACCAGTGACGGTTATTCTTATAAGGAAGTAAAAGAATATGCAGATGATTTACGAGATGATCTCATAAGATTAAAGGATGCGGCAAAGGTTGAAATCAACGGAGCGCAAGAAGAACGGATATTTATAAAATTTGACAATTCAAAATTAAAAACCTACGGGTTGACCTCAAGCAGCTTGCAAGGGTTGATTACTAGCACAAATATTTTGAATTCTGGAGGTGAAGTCAACATTGAAGAAGAGCGTATCATACTAGAACCTACAGGGAATTTTAATTCTATTTTAGACATCGAAAACATGCTTATTCCGATTGGGAATAATGGTGAGGTGCTTTCGTTGGGAGATATTACTACCATAGAAAAGGGATACATTTACCCGCAAAGTCAACTAGTACGGATCAACGGTATGGAAGGAATATCACTTCATGTTTCTCTGAAAGAGGGGTTGAATGTTATTGAACTGGGTGAAGGAGTTGACAGGATAATAGACAGGTACAATGAAACGCTTCCGGTAGGACTTTCAGTGAGTAGGTTGGCTTCTGTTGATACTTATATAAGTTATAATATTGATAATTTTGTTACCAACCTATTGCAAGCGATTGCTATTGTTTTAGTCATCATGCTTGTGTTTTTGGGTATCCGAACAGGTCTGGTCATTTCCAGTTTAATTCCGATAGTTATCGTAGCAACCATTATGATTATGGGTTTGTTAGGGGTAGGATTGAATCAAATTACACTTGCGGCATTGATTATGGCACTAGGCATGTTGGTTGACAATGGTATTGTGGTAGCAGAAACCATTTTGGTGAAAATGGAAGATGGAAATTCGGCAAAAGATGCAGCAATTTCTGCTTGTGCCGAATTATTTATGCCTTTATTAATTTCTACACTGACTACCTCTGCAGCATTTTTAGCCTTCTTCATGGCAGAGTCTATGATGGGAGATATGATGGGCAATATATTTGTAGTAATCACTATCGCACTCTTATGCTCCTGGATTATATCTCTAAGTATTATTACCCTTTTTAGCGTATTCATCTTGAAAGCTGAAAAGAAAGGAACTAAAAAACCAGGCTTAATAGACAAGGCAATTAGTGCGATGAAAGGAGGCTACAAAAACCTGATTTTGTGGGCACTTGCATGGAAAAAAACAGTTTTATTGGGAATTGTAGGAATGCTGTTTTTATCCTTTTATGGATTTACGTTTTTAAATGTTGTATTCTTTCCTGGAAGTGATAGAAATATTATTACGGTTGATGTGAACCTACCACAGGGCACTAAAATTGAATCTACTACAGCAACCGTATTGGCTATAGAAGCATTTATAAAGGACAGTCTGATGGTTTCAGGTGAGAAAGTGGACGGTATAGTAAGTTGGTCTTCTTACATTGGTAAAGGACCTGCACCATACAGTCTGGACTATACTCCAGATGAAGCTAATTCCAATTATGCGCATATACTCGTAAACACCTCTCATTATTTAGCCAATACCGATTTGGTCAATAAGTTAGATGCTTATTGTTTTAATAATTTTCCAAATGCTGCTGTTAAAGTAGGAGCATTATCAGAAGGAGGGGCACCAGTTGAAATAAGAGTTTCTGGCAATGACCCTGATGAATTGGCACGTATTTCAGCTACAATAAAAGCAAAGCTATTTAGTATGTCTGGCACCAAAAAGGACCAAAAGGAAAGAAGTTTGTCATAGAAATTGATCAAAACAAAGCACAATTAGCAGGAGTTACCAATCAGGATATTGCCACATCACTGCAAACTGTACTTGATGGTTTTAGAGCAGGAGAATTTAGGGAAGAAGATAAATCTATTCCAATTGTGATGTTGAGCGCTAAAAGCAAAGAGCAATCGCTATCCTCTATAGAAACTATGAATGTTTATGGGCAAAACTCAGGAAAAAGCGTACCGTTACTACAGGTGGCTAGCATTGTTCCACAATGGCAGTATTCCAAAATTAAACGAATGAATTTGGTCAGGACAATCAGTATAGTAAGTAAACTGACTGAAAACGGAAATGCAAATGATATCACATCAGCGCTAACTCCCTGGTTGGAAGAGCAACAAGCCACATGGCAACCAGGCTATACTTTTGAGCTAGGGGGTGATGCCGCAGATAGTGCCGAAAATATGGGGGCTGTAACCAAGTATCTACCTCTTTCGGGCTTTATCATAGTGATGCTGCTAATCATACAATTCAATTCTTTTAGGAAAATGGTAATGATCGTGTTGACAATCCCATTGGGCATCATAGGCATGGTACTAGGTCTTTTAGTATTCAATGTTCCATTTGGGTTTATGGCCTTTTTAGGCATTATCTCATTGGCGGGTATCGTAATCAATAATGCTATTGTATTGGTTGACAGGATTGAAATTGAAGAAAGAGAATTAAAAAGAAAACCCCAAGATGCTATTATTTCTGCTTGCCTTCAGCGATTCAGACCCATTGTTTTGGCCACATTTACTACGGTTTTTGGTTTGATTCCATTGTATGTAAGCGGTGGAGCTACATGGGAACCCATGGCTGTTACTATTATGGTTGGTTTGCTTTTTGGAACCGTGATTACCCTGCTTTTTATTCCTGCATTTTACAGTATACTATACGGGGTTGATTATAAAGGATATGAGTTTGATGAAAAATTATTGATTAAGAAATCTACTGAAAAGAAAAGTGCTGAATAAATTGCACACATATAGGTTTGAATTTTTTTTGATTACTCAAATAGCTGTTTTATTTGGCTCACTAATAGTTCCTGTTGCTGTATTTGAGTTTCTCTCCC
>QIMC01000256.1 GCA_003232185.1 Flammeovirgaceae bacterium
AGCATTGTAAGAAGCATTTCCGTTTCTCAGTGCTTTCTTGCTTCTAAGGTGCTTATTGCCTTCATCACTTCTTGTCAACAACCGGGCATAACTGTCCTCAGAAATCAATTCATACATTCTCACAAGCCCCCTGGCCGGCCGGATCTCCGGGCCCAACACGCAATCTGCTGGTGGAGTGGCACATTTCATCTCGCTTTCCCAACGGGAAGCAGTTTCAAAGTGGTTTTCAGGGATATCAATAAAAACCTCACCACAATCCTTCCCCTTCCAGTAGTTTAACAGATAGCCCAGCAATTTCCTGGCAACATCGTCCGAATTGGCTATCAGGGGTCCGATAAAAGGCTTCAAACGTCCGGGTCGACTCATCGCAATTCCGCATGGCTCACCCTGAAACTGAGCCAGTTCCGCATGGCTCACCCTGAAACTGAGCCAGAAAGGAACCTTCCGGATACATTTTATGAATAAGCCGTAGTCCGGCAAGTTTTTTATCCAGTTTGACTGCTCTCAAAAAATTGGAATGTTTGTCTATGGAAGAAAGGGAGGTGATCTTGACAGCTTTGTCCCGTTCAATTATAGTGTCCGTATTCAGCTTACAGCGCCATAGTTTAAATGATTCCCTGAAACCAATATTTTTATAAACCTGAAGACCAGCCGGAGTAGCGTCTAATCCCACAATTGAACTGTCCATGGCCAACCTTGCTACTTCTATACACTCCTCCATAATGGCGGAGGCAATACCCCGTCGTCGGTGATCCGGATGTACCAATATCATTCCGATCCAAGCCAACGACTCACCAACATTTAATACCAGCCCACTACCGAGCGGATTGTTGGCACCTATATCAGCGACTGCCAATAAATTGGCCTGCGGGTCCTGTGCAGCTAATAACTTAAGACCTTCTTTAGTCTGGTTCCAGTCTGCCCTTTGACTCAACAAATACATTGGATCAATATCCTTTCCAGCGGATATTACACGAAATTGATTTTGATGAATTGGATGGGTCATTGATCTTGGGATTGTCAATGTTCCCTAATAGTCGTGTTTTACTCTTCCAAAATGAGTGGGCTTATTCCAGTAGTCTCCTCCATTTTGCACCCATACGGCGGCGGCTTCGATCATTTGCTGGCCAGAATCCTGATAGGCACCAAATGTATCTACGGCCAAAGAATCGTCCGCCAGTAAGGCCTCCTCTATGTCATTGCCATCAAACCTGACCTCCTTTTCCAGATATTCTCCTAACAGCTCTGCGATGGTTCTCAAAGGCCATACAGGACCGGCTGCATTGACCACCCAACCTTCTTTATTGCACTTCTCGAAACTTTTTATTGCTACTTCATTGGCATCTCGTTGAGAAATCAGGTTTACTGCAGGCATACCCAGTGATATCTGCTCATTGTTGATGATCATGCGGGCTAAATCCACCAGCACTCCATACTGCAGATGCTGAGCATACATTAACCTATATATTGAAATTTTTTGATTATCGTTTTGCAGCGCGGTGGTCTTGAATGAGCTTTCACGGGCTACTATGCTCCATCCATAGATGCCAACCGGGCTTAAGTCATCTTTTTCTTTAGCTCCTGAGCCATGCCTGGATGTGTGTGGATAAGGGTTTCCGGATGAAAAGACCACTATCGAGGAGTTTTGATATTTCTGTCCTACCAAGTAAGGAACTACGGAGTTCATTTGGAAGGATCGTCTCCAATCGCCACTACTACCAAATTTGAATCCCATCATATAAACTACAAAAGGTGCATCTGGCAAAGAATTAAGGAAGTGCTCATCAGAGAGATCCCCTTTGAAGCATGAAACATTCAGGTCTTCCAAGTCTTTTTTATCCTGGGTATTGCTAAAAGTGGATGCTACCATAATCTTTCTGGCAACGCCATTTTTACTATCTGAATTCTGGAGTAATCCTACCAGCTCTTTGCCCATCTTTCCACTACCTCCCAGGATCATCATATCACCTGAACCCAATTTGGACAAAGATTGAACCAACCCTTCTGACGGAGTGGTCATAAACTGCCAAAGACCTTCAATATTTTTAATATCTGTAAATTTCATTGCCATAATTAATGGGTAAGACCAACTTCTTTTTTTAGTTCTTCTATATGCTCCTCTACGAACTGTTGGTCATTTAAAGCTTGATATTCATGGTAAACTACGCTAATTGCTTCTCCCAGCCCTGGGCGTCCCGCTTCATGCATGCAATATGGCCCAGGCAACAGTCCCATCGAAGACAACCGGTATTTGACGCCCCAAACGGAATTTTCGAAATTCCCCAGAGCGTCAAACAGGGCCATGTTGCATCGATTTACTCCGTGAGCCAGGTTCTCTTCCGAGAGCTCGAATTGCCATGACCCGGATTCCTTTTTTTGTTGTATGGCCTGAAACCAGTTTACCGCTGCATGGGTATCGGTGGCAAAGTGCCCCAGCAAACCAGCTTTATACTGCACAGTTGTAGTGTCACCTCCATTCTGATAGGTATAGTCTCCTAGCAGATCCGCAACGATTCGATCATCATTGCCCGTAAATAGAACCAACTCATTTTTTCGTGGTGCGATGGCAGCAGCTTCAAGCATAACCAGTGAGCGATAGGTATCAAAAGAGGCTCCTTTAGCACCCTGTACTAAATCAAATATCCGAGACCACAGCTCGGGTGTATAATTGTAACTCCCGGGGATTGCCCGCTGAAGTTCGAAAGCGAAAGTAGGTATCTCGGAAGAGATGGTTTCGAAAAGCTCAATAACTCCATCCGTATCTTTGTCTAAAAATGCTGTAGGAGCGATCATCACCCCATCATAGCCATGTTTTGCCGCTAACTGGGCTTGTTTCACCGCATCGACTCCACCAACCATAGCCATCAACACCATTCCCGTTCCATATTGTCCGGTCATCTCCATAATCCACAACATCCATCGGTCTAGAAGATCAAGATCATTCAATGCAAACTCTCCCGTATGAGCTCCCGGGATCACTGCTTTTGCTCCTGATTTGATATAATATAAAG
>QIMC01000232.1 GCA_003232185.1 Flammeovirgaceae bacterium
CCCAACTAACTGAAGCCTACACATTAGACTATCTACAAGTTAATTATCCTTGTTCCCTCACTCCTGAGGATTTAGGGCCATTGTCCTTAATAATAAAAATTACCAGCAACAGTATTGCTGATATCCAACACATTCTGAAAGAGTGTAACTCTCTGGCTACTTGGTTTCTAATTGAGCCTAAAGAATCACTGAATACTGAGTGTCTCACCTGGATAGCTCAGCAAACCACAGATTTTCCGATAATATTAGGTAAAGATGTCACTGCAGCGCGCATACCGGGGTTATTGGAATTGGGATTCAGTAGTTTCGCATTGCCAGGCTCAGAAGAGATTAAAACAGGTTATAGCGAATTTGATGAACTAGCCGATGTATTGGAAATTCTTGAGGTTGATGATTGATATCTGCTTTACCCAATCCGGATGCCGGTTATTGGAATACAAAAGTCAAGTATTTAATAGTGAATCCTTTTTCAGAAAACATAGTTTCATAACGGGTGGTAATTTCCAGTTCGGGGCTGAGCAGGTGTTTGAATTATAAACGTCATGGGTAAAAGCCAAATGGCAGATGCCTGTCATGGATTTTGCTACTTCCAATGAGTAAAGAAATAGATCTTCATTATCGGTTTTAAGGTGCAACCTGCCACCTGCTTTAAGTAGCCGCCGGTAGATTTCCATGAATCTGGGGTGGGTAAATCGCCGCTTGGCATCACCTTTTTTTGGTCTGGGATCAGGAAATGTAAGCCAAATCTCGTTTACTTCGCTGGATTCGAAATGATCACCCAGAGATTGAATCTGGGTTCGAAGAAATCCAACATTTATCAACTGTTCTTCGTCTGCTATTTTACATCCATACCATATTCGCTCACCTTTGATGTCAACCCCAATAAAGTTTTGTTCAGGAGATAAGCGAGCCAAACCCAAGGTATATTCCCCCCTTCCACAACCCAACTCCAGTACTATGGGTTGATTGTTCTTAAAAACCAGTGTTCCCCAATTACCCTTTACCTGATCATACAGTTCCTTCCCCTGTTGAATTAGATTGGTTCTGCTAATGTTTTCACTAAACTTATAAAGTTTCCTCCTGGCCATTAGTGTCAAGTCAAGACTAGATCAATTCTATCAATTCAGCTACTACAAATGTACTACCCCCAACGAATATCAGATCCTGCTGACGTGCCGAGTTACGTGCTGCCTTTAACGCTTTATTGGTATCTGGTATAACCTGGCCCTGAAGCCCAAATGTTTTGGCAGCTTCAAACAAATCTGCTGCACTAAGTGACCGTGGTAAATTGGCTGAGCAAAAGTAGTAACTGGCCTCCTTTGGAAGGACTTCCAGCATACTGCTGATGTCCTTGTCGTTAACAAAACCCAAAACTATATGCAGATGTCCTTGGTTAATTGATTGAAGTTCTTGCATTATAAACTCCATCGCTTCCCGATTGTGTCCGGTATCGCAAATTATGGTGGGATGCTCACCTAGCTTTTGCCACCTACCTTTGATACCCGTGAGATCAACCACAGTTCTGAATCCCTTCCTTAAATCATTTTCTGAAATGGAATACCCTAGCCTTCTTAACTGCAGTATTGATTCCAATACACCTGGCACATTATTGGTTTGGTAAGGCCCCATTAGTTGGAGCTCCAGTTTTTCAAGCCACAGAACATTCTCTTTGAAAACATCAATTAGCAGTTCTGACCGGTTGGAGTATGGCTTTAAGCTAAATCTGTCTTGTGCGAAAAATATTTCAGAATTACATTGTTGGGCACGCTGGGTAAATACCGGATCTATTTCTTGATTTCGCTCTCCAATAATTACCGGCACGCCTGATTTTATTATTCCGGCTTTTTCTCCGGCTATAGATTCAAGGGTATTTCCCAAAATATCGCTGTGATCGAATCCGATGTTCGTGATTAGGGATACCAACGGGTTAATAATATTGGTGCTGTCCAGCCTCCCTCCTAGTCCTACCTCAATAATGGCAATATCAACCTGTTGTTGGGCAAAATAGTCAAATGCCATAGCTACGGTTAATTCGAAAAAAGAAGGTTTTATTTTATCGAAAAGCCATTTGTTTTTGGACACAAAATCGATCACTTGCTGCTCCGTTATCGGAGTGCCATTTACCCTTATTCGCTCTCGAAAGTCTTTGATATGAGGAGAAGTATATAAACCGGTTTTGTACCCGGCTGATTCCAAAACTGCCGCCAACAAATGGGAACTGCTTCCTTTTCCATTGGTTCCCGCTACATGCACAGAGGGAAATTTAACTTCAGGGTTGTTGAGTTCAGCACATAACTGTCGAATATTGCCCAGGTCAATTTTAATGGCTGCCGCCCCTGTTCTTTGAAACATTGGCAATTGACTATAGAAATACTCAATACATTGCTGATAGGTCATAGTCAATTGCGAATTAGGAATTACAAATTATGAATTAGGAATTAGGAATTACAAATTATGAATTACGAGGGACGAATTGGCGCTTGTTTTTGACACTTGGAGTTTAGTTGGGTTTTGTGATTTGCTATTTGTGACTTGCCACTAAAGGTGGCCTACTTCGATCGTATTATAAAGGTAATCCGGCCGGTTGAAGTTGGGGCTGGCCTGGAATTGGTAGATGTGGGAGAAAAGGTCAACTTAGCAACTTCAGATCTGTAGAATTTAACTACGGTTTCACTAACAGACTTTTGGATGGTC
>QIMC01000190.1 GCA_003232185.1 Flammeovirgaceae bacterium
TGTTTGCACTCATTGCTGATCATGAATTGCCTTGGGGACCTGGGGGTACGTTAAACAATGAATTTCTGAATCAATACGAAAATGCCAATACCGATTGGTTCGATGTTCTTTTCAATGAAGTAGGTCTGCAACAGCAACATTCTTTGAGTTTCACTGCCGGTACAGAAAAATCCAATAGTTACTATTCAATCAGCTATCTGGGAGATCAGGGACAAACCATTGCTGACAAAGTCCAAAGGTTTACCGGGACTGCTCGAAATACTTTCTTTATTTCAGATAAATTTACCTTCGGGATGAAATTGACGGCAAGTTACCGCGATCAGGAAGCTCCTGGCACCAGAAATAGGGAATTCGATCCATTGACCGGCAGGTATAGCCGTGGATTTGATATAAACCCATTTAGCTATTCATTAAACACTGCGCGTTCTATTCGACCGTACGATGAAAATGGAGATTTAGAGTATTTTCGACGTAATTTTGCCTCTTTTAATATACTTGATGAGCTCAGGTACAACTCCATAGATATTGAAGTGGTCGATATGTCAGCGCAGGCTGATTTTGAGGTACGGCCTACGGAAAACCTTAAGATCAAAGGAGTATTGCAAGCCAGGTACGCCAATACCATTAGAGATCATAAAGTTCATGAACGGTCTAATCAGGCGGAGGCATTTAGGGCTGATGATACTCAATTTATCCAGGATGCAAATAATCTATTGTTTAGAGATCCAAACAACCCGGGCCTTAACCCTCAGGTGGTACTACCTGTTGGAGGGTTTAACTACATTGATCAAACTGACCTGGTCAATTTCTTTAACCGAATCAGTGTGGAATGGTCAAAGACAATTAATACCATTCATGAAATAAACATTCTGGCTGGTGAAGAGATCAGGTTTACTAATCGTTCTGCCACCAGTTCAACCGGACTTGGAGTTGTTTTTGAAAGTGGGGGAGTGGTAGTTACCGACCCAAGTATCATCGAATTCTTCAATTTACAGAATATAGATTATTTCAGTATCAGTGAAGAGCGGGACCGATTTTTTGGCTTGTTCTTTAACGAAGTCGCGATATGTGGGAAACTTTACAGTACGATACGATGGGTCTAATCAACTTGGAGAAAGTAATTCTGCCAGATATTTGCCTACCTGGAATGTGAGTGGTGCCTGGAACATGCACAATGAGCCATTTTTTCAAGACCTTGGTTTCTTTAATAGTTTTGAATATTTGAAGATCAGAAGTACTTATGGTATATCAGGTAATTTGCCGCCTTCGGCCAGTGCATTGCTAAATCTGCAAGCCGATGTAACAGTACGTCCCACCGATATTGAGCCATTCCTGCAGATTGTTGATTTGACCAATACAGAGTTGACCTGGGAGAAACTGAAAGAGTTTAACGTAGGAGTAGACTTCGGATTGAAAGGTGATAAATTGGATGCCAGCTTTGATTTTTATATCAGGGATGCCTTCGATTTGATAGGCATCGTTCAAACCAGCGGCATAGGGGGACAGGGTCTTAAGGTCGGTAACTTTGCTGATATGGAATCCATTGGTTTCGAAGCTTCATTGTCTTCCAAATTAGTGGAAACAGGATCCTTTAATTGGAGAATGGATTTCAACGTAGGGTACAATCGAGATAAGATAACTCGCTTGGATTTTGGTCCCAGGATGGCTGATGCACTCAGTCAAAATGGTGCAGCGGTATTGGGTGGACCAAGAAGAGGTATCTTTACTACCCAGTTTGCAGGCCTGAACCAACAGGGTATCCCGGAGTTTTTTGATGAAAATGGTGAACGGGTTTTTTCATATGATTTACAAAGTCGGGATAACGTAGCTGCTACCCTGGACTTTGAAGGTCCTGCTGAACCCCGGCTTTTCGGAGGACTAAACAACGTTTTTTCCTATGGTGATTTCACTTTAAGTGCGCTAATTTCTTATAAGTGGGACTATATAATCAGGTTAAATGATGCATTTTTTGCCACTTATACGGACTTTGATGCTTTACCAGGTGATTTGGCAGACCGATGGGCGGTTCCAGGTGATGAAAACCTAACGGACATTCCAGTGGTGTTGGATCGGGGCGTGGCACAAACCAACGGAGATATAGTCCTGGCATATGATCTGTATAATAAAAGTGGAATTCGGGTTGCAAATGGGGACTATATTCGTCTTAAGGCAGTTAGATTAACTTACCAGTTGCCAAGCTCATTTACCAATAAAATAGGATTGAACAACGCAAACATTTCATTGGAAGGTCAGAACCTGGCACTGTTGTATTCGGATAAGGCATTGAATGGACAGGATCCGGAATTCTTTAGGTCAGGAGGGGTCTCCCGACAAATAACTTTTTCACTTAACATTGGTTTGTAGAAATGCATAAGGTGTTTGCTAACATAAAATTCAATTTAAGTACCCTGATTAGGAGTCTGTTAATTTCCTTGATGCTGCTTGCAACATCATGCGAAGAGTTTTTGGATGAAGTGCCTGATAATCGGGTGGCATTAGATAACCTCGATAAAGCGCAACAATTATTAACCAATGCTTATAGTAGTTCAAGTTATGCTTTCACCGATTGGATGTCAGACAATGTTGGGTTTACCAATGGAGTTACCATTCGTAACAATCATAGAGAGGCCTATGCCTGGGAGGATTTTACCGACGGGCCCACTACCCAGGATACTCCTATTTTCTTCTGGTTCGAAAGTTATGGTGCCGTCGCTCACGCCAATGAAGTATTGGCGGTACTGGATGAGTTGCCAGACAATACTGCTGAACTTAAGGCCCAAAAAAATGCCGTAGAGTCAGAGGCGTTGTTAACCAGGGCATATGCACATTTTATGTTGGTTAATTTATTTGCAAAACACTATGACGAGTCTACTGCGGGAGGAGACATGGGGATACCTTATGTAGATACACCTGAAACCATATTTATCAAGCAATACCAAAGAAACACCGTACAAGAAGTTTATGACAGGGTTGAGCAGGACATGCTTCGTGGACTGGAACTAGTAAATGAAGGGTTCTTTAATAATTCAGGCAAGTATCATTTTAATTTGAAAGCTGCACTGGCCTTTGCTTCTAGATTTTATCTGTTCAAAGGGGATTTTAATAGTTGCATTGATTTTAGCGATAGACTACTTGAACCAAGTCCGGCGAGTATCGTTAGGGACCTTACTTCTCAGGAATTCCTAACTGCCAGTTCTTCAATATCCGGCTATCCGCAATTGTATTCTTCAGCAGACTTGCCAAGCAACCTAATGCTTATGCGAAAGATTTCTTTGGTACAACGAAATGACTTTGCACATGGCCCACTTTCCAACTTTTACGGAGATCTATTCAGTTCACATCCTTTTTTAGCTACCACCGATGCCAGGGAAAATCCAGCGTTTGTTAAAGGGAACAATGGCTTGTTTCCGGTGCGCTATGAAAGCTTATTTGAAAGAAGCAGCCTGAATTCTAATGTTGGCTTTCCTTATCACATTAACCTGGCGTTTAGAGGGGAAGAGGTATTGCTGAACAGGGCTGAATCTTCAGCCATGCTCAATAGGGTAAATGATGCAATCGATGACCTACAGGTGTTAACCGATAATAGGTATATAGGTAATTCCATTGAACTGAGTATAGAACTTATTCGAGCATTTTTCGGAGCTACCGGAAACCCTTTTATTAGTGATCAAACCTTAGTTTTAGATTACACTTTATTAGAGCGAAGAAAAGAATTTATTGTTCAGGGACTCCGTTGGTTTGATATCAAACGGCATGAAATTGAGGTAGACCATGTGCTGGAAGATGGAAATTCAACCAACAGACTTGAAGAAGACGACTTAAGAAAAATATTGCAAATTCCCACCTCCGCAATCGATGTTGGAGGGCTAAAACCAAACCCAAGGTAGTAAGTGATGAATAGGTCTATGCAATCGAATATAAAAAGATTAACCAACGCAATGGTGTTTGGTGTGGTGGTCATTCTGACTGCTTGTTATTCTGACGATTCCTTGAATGTTCCTACCAATAATCCGGATATCAACCTGGAGACAGATCTGGATATTTATATAGAGGAAAAATTTACTATAGAATATGGAATGGCCATCCGTTACCGGTTCATTGACAGATTTGTGCAACCCTTTCAAAGGGTCGCACCACCGGCATTGGAAGCCGTAAGACCAATGCTGGATTTTATTGAGAATTTCTGGATTGACCCATATTTGGCGGTTGAGAATGGTGAAGAGTTCTTCAGGACGCATGTTCCTGCCGAAATAGTTTTTTTGGGCGGACTGATCTTCAATGATGATGGAACAGTTACCCTGGGTACCGCAGATGCCGGAGCCCAAATTACTTTCACTAATGTGAATGCAGTGGATCCAAGTGATGATGATTGGGTGGCCTTACAATTACAAACTGTTTACCACGAGTTTGCTCATACCGTTCACCAACGATACAAGCTACCCCAGGCATTTGAAACGATCAGCAGGATATACCAGTCCGGGCTCCTGGTTCAACCTGAGTGATGAAGAAGCTTTACAAAGAGGGTTTGTCTCACCCTATGCTACCAGTTCACCCAATGAAGATTTCGCGGAGACAGTGGCT
>QIMC01000414.1 GCA_003232185.1 Flammeovirgaceae bacterium
AAATATTTTGACAAATCCTTGTTGCGAAAAGCACCAATCTGAACTTTGAACACCACCCCTTTGGCTACTTTGGTATTTGCTGTACTGGCACTGCCAGAGCTGACATCAATAACTTTAGCTTCTGCCAGGTCCTGCTCCAGGTTTTGTACTTTTCCCTGTAGGATCGTTACCTCCTGCTGTTTTTGCTGGAGCTCAGATTGAGCTGATGAGGCTTCAGCATTAGCCTGATTGACTTGTTGTTGAAGTGTCGAACTCTTATCCACCATATTCTTGTAATCTTCGACGCTCATGGCCTTCTTACTTTTTTTCCATTCTTTAGCCTCTGCTTTGGAAAGTTGAGCAAATAAAACGCCAGACCCTAAAAAGGCGAACGCAGTGCATAACAATAGTAACTTTTTCATTATTCCAAGATTATGTGTCTATGCGAATCTACAAAAATATGCAGCACAATGTCAAAAATAGGTGTGAATTTGTGCTTTGTATAGTTCCGTAGCTTCAAGCTACGGAAAGCTGCGTGGAGGGTTGGGTTGTTTATGTGTTGTAGCTGTTCGTAGCTTTTAGCTACCAACCCGTGTCATCTCCCGATCATCTTCAATGGATCCACCCATTGATCGAATTGCTCATTTGTTAGCAAACCAAGGCTTAGTGCTGCTGCCCTTAGGGTTGTACCCTCTTTATGGGCCTTTTTGGCGATTTTTGCAGCGTTTTCATAGCCTATGTGGGGATTAAGTGCAGTTACCAGCATTAATGACTTTTCCAGTTTATCTTTAATCACTTCCAGGTTTGGCTCAATACCAACCACACAATTCTTCTTAAACGACTTACAGGCATCTGCAAGTAGTTGCGCGCTATTCAATAAATTATAAACCATCATGGGCTTGAACACATTTAGTTCAAAGTGTCCATTCATGCCACCTATGGAGATTGCGGTGTCCATTCCAACCACCTGAGCACACACCATGGTCAGCGCTTCGCATTGGGTGGGGTTCACTTTTCCAGGCATAATGGAAGAACCCGGCTCGTTCTCTGGAATAATGATCTCTCCGATTCCGCTTCTGGGGCCAGATGAAAGCATTCGAATGTCGTTGCCAATCTTCATTAAACTTACAGCCAATTGCTTTAAGGCTCCCGAAGCCTCCACCATGGCGTCATGAGCAGCCAGCGCCTCAAACTTGTTTTGAGCAGTAACAAATGGCAACCCACATATTTTGGCAATCTCTTCTGCTACTTGCTCTGTATAACCCGGAGGTGTATTAAGACCTGTTCCTACCGCTGTACCCCCAAGAGCCAATTCCGATAGATGAGGCAGCGTATTTTTGAGTGCTATTAAACCATGATCCAATTGTGAAACATAACCACTGAATTCCTGACCCAAAGTTAGTGGGGTAGCATCCATGAAGTGGGTTCGCCCAATCTTTACTACCTCTGAGAATGCAGCTGCTTTGGAATCCAGAACATCTCTCAAGCCCTGTAATTTAGGAATGGTTTCTTCCACAATTTTCTGGTAGGATGCAATATGCATGGCCGTAGGAAAAGTATCGTTGGACGATTGAGATTTATTTACATCGTCATTGGGATGAACGTTTTTTTCCTGGTCATCTAAGCTTCCTCCGGAAATCACATGGGCCCGGTTGGCTATCACTTCATTTACATTCATATTGCTTTGGGTGCCTGATCCTGTCTGCCAGACTTTCAGAGGGAACTGGTCGTCCAGCACGCCATCTAAAATCTCATCACATACCTGAGCTATCAGCTTTGCCTTTGATTCCTCCAGTACTGATAGGGACTGGTTGGTTCGTGCTGCTGCTTTCTTCAAAATTGCAAAGGCCCTGATAATTTCCATGGGCATTTTCATTGCTTCTCCACCGATTGCAAAGTTTTGCAATGATCTTTGAGTTTGTGCTCCCCAATATTTATCTGCCGGGACTTCTACAGACCCCATGGTATCGGTTTCTATTCTATAAGACATTGTATATGGAGTAGTTTTGTGCCTTTAAGTTAACCATTGAAATTATGAATTATGAATTGTGAATTATGAATTTTTTGGCAACAGCATACAAAGTACGTAAATCAGGCCGGTAACCTGTATCCAAAGGTTTGACGCCATGCACCTTGCCCTCTGCTACAAACGTCCCATTTTCTCCAGCAGCGACCACACTACGATCCCCACACTTACTGAGATATTTAGTGAATGTTTGGTACCATATTGGGGAATTTCCAAACACTGGTGGGCCAAAGTGCTCATTAACTCCAAATACTTCATTGCCAAAAACCAAAGCATACTTCTTTTCAGGGTCAGGCTTAAAATCCATCAACATAATACTGGCATCGACCTGTTCAACCACTACGATTTGGTACTGCTGCTGAATAAGTTTTGAAACCAGCTCAATGGCACTTTCTACATGTTCCCAGTCCATTGAATCGGTAGCACCCAGAGCGGTCTTATTGATCTCCCGATGGGGAGGTTTACCAGTTATACCACAGAGATAAATTTTCTCCAGCAAAAATGCATCTGCTGTGCGAAAGGCAGACCCCACATTGTTCAGGCTTCTAACATCATCCAATATCAGCACCACAGAATTCTTAGGATGCTGCTTAAAAGACTGCAAGCTCAGGCGTGGCAGCTCCTGATTTAATAGCTTTCTTGGGTACCCTGTCAATACGTATATTTCTGTAAAATTACAGCTAACTTGTTACCTCTTCAGTAGTACACATGGCAAAAACAAAGGTAAAAAAAGAACGGGAAACTCCTTTAATGAAGCAGTATAATGCTATTAAAGCCAAACACCCCGGGGCCTTATTACTTTTCAGAGTAGGAGATTTCTACGAAACATTTGGCGAAGATGCGGTTGCAGCAAGTCAGATATTAGACATTGTACTGACCAAACGAGCCAATGGTTCCGCCGCTCATATTGAATTGGCAGGGTTCCCACACCATTCACTGGACACCTATTTGCCCAAGCTGGTACGTGCCGGCCGCAGGGTAGCAATTTGCGATCAGCTGGAAGACCCTAAGCAAGCTAAAGGCATTGTTAAACGAGGAGTTACGGAACTGGTCACCCCCGGGGTTACTTTCAACGATCATGTGCTTGAGTCAGACCGCAATAATTACCTTTCTGCTGTCTATTTGGATAAATCCAGTGCTGGAGTTGTTTTTTTGGACATCTCTACCGGTGAGTTTACGGGAACAGAAGGTGATCACGCACAAATTGAGAAGCTAATTCAAAGTTTTGACCCCTCCGAGATTCTTTTTAGCAAAGGCCAAAAGGAGGGTTTTCATCATTTTCTTAAGACTGACCTCAGGCGAGATCGGCATCTATTTCCACTGGATGAATGGGTCTTTGGGTTGGATTTTGGATTTGAAAAATTAACACAACAGCTGAAATCCAATAATCTTAAGGGATTTGGATTTCAGGAATTGCCCCTGGCCACCCGGGCCGCCGGGGCCATCCTCCATTATTTGGAAATAACTGAGCATAAGGACCAGATGCATATCTCTGGTATCAGTCGGATCGAGAATGAGCTATTTGTTTGGTTGGATAAATTTACCATCCGTAATCTGGAACTGGTCCAGGCCCAGCAAGATGGAGGGGTTCCGTTGATTCGGGTATTGGATAAAACAGCCACCGCCATGGGAAGCAGAATGCTAAAGAAATGGCTGTTGCTACCACTTAAGGATAAAACAGCCATTAACAAAAGACTTCAGATCGTTGGCGGGTTAATAAAAGATCCCAATCTGCTGGATGGGCTGGTAAAGGAAATGGGAACCATGGCGGATCTTGAGCGCCTGATCTCCAAAGTAGCCGTTGGCAGAATCAATCCCAGAGAATTCGTATCATTAAAGCTTACCCTCCAGGGCTGCATACCAGTGATCAAGGCTCTTTCAGCCAGTGGAAATCCAGACCTTACCAGCTGGACCAAAGAATTCAGCCCCTGTAATGAACTAGTGGAACGAATTGACCACATGCTAAAAGAGGATGCGCCATTGCTAATAACTCAAGGGAAAGTGATCCAGGATGGGGTAGACGAAGAGCTGGACCGGCTGCGAGCCATTGCTTATTCTGGAAAGGACTATTTATTGCAAATGCAACAAACGGAAGCTGAACGTACGGGTATCAGCTCCCTGAAAATAGCTTACAATAGAGTTTTTGGATACTATCTTGAAGTTACTCATATACACAAAGACAAAGTTCCGGAAGATTGGATCAGGAAACAGACTCTGGTTAATGCAGAACGATACATCACCCCTGAGCTTAAGA
>QIMC01000022.1 GCA_003232185.1 Flammeovirgaceae bacterium
AACTCAATAGTAAACTATATAGTTCTTTGAAAGCCAAAGCCGGGCCTGTTGTAGTAATTAAATAAGCATAAGATTTTGCAAGACATACAGCATAGAAAGGACATCGAGCTCCTAATTGACAAATTTTATAAGCGTGTTATAGTTGATGACACTATAGGCTTCTTCTTCACCAAGGTTATCAAGATAGATTGGGATAAGCACATGCCGATAATGTATGATTTTTGGGAGACCACATTGTTGGGAAATATAAAGTACCAGGGAAATCCAATGTTGAAACATATAGCATTAAATAAGAAAGAGCCCATGAACCCAACGCATTTTGAACGATGGCTGGAACTTTGGAAGGTTACTGTAAGTGAAAATTTTAGTGGACAAAAAGCTGACGAAGCGATTCAACGCGCCACCCAGATAGGTGAATTGATGAAGCATATGGTCAGCCAGCAAAAATAAGTTAGTACCAGTATACCCTCAAGCATTTTGTTACCATGGTTATTATTTATTGAGACTATAAGCTCAGATCTTTTTTAAAAATGCCCAAAACTGGTACCAAAAGTGACCCCGGAGGAGGAACGAATTCCGGGGCCTTCTCGTTGAATTTGCCATCCAGTAATCAGCTACTTTTCTGGCTTCCTTTTTTATCGCCCAACTGTTCAATCTTAAATTTTTCAATTTTCGGCTCAGTGTGTTCCTGCTTCATGAAATAGCAATTCCCAACGTATAAGCACTGGTCGTAGCAGATGCTACGACCTACTTTTTTCGTTGCTTAACTTTTAGATTAGGTCGTAGGACCGCTGTGCTAATCCTACGACCAGTCGAGGTCACTGGTCAGTGATTTTGCAGTTTTTCCCATAGCTTTATGATTCTTAGCAAATCCCAACGTATAAGCACTGGTCGTAGCATCTGCTACGACCTACTCTTTTCGTTGCTTAACTTTTAGATTAGGTCGTAGGACCGCTGTGCTAATCCTACGACCAGTCCAGTGTAATCAGCTACTTTTCTGGCTTCCTTTTTTATCACCCAACTGTTCAATTTTGAACTTTTCGATTTCCGGCTCAGTGTGTTCTTGCTTCATGATTTGTTCTATTTGCTTTACCACTTCCGGGTTAGCTGGGGCAACATTTTGCTGTTCAGTAGGATCAGTTTTCAGGTTATATAATTCAATTTCCATATTTCCTTCAAATATATTCTTCCTGATGCCTTTCCAGTCTCCCAGTCGTACCGCTTGTTGGCCAAGGTAAGATGGAAATTCCCAATACAGAAATTCATGTTGTGTCTGTTCTTCCTGTCCCAAAAGTTCAGGTAAAAAGCTAATACCATCAATAGCCGCTGGCGCTTCTACACCGGCTACTTCTGCCAATGTGGGCATTACATCCCAAAAAGCCGAGATCAAATTACTGGTTGATCCCGGAGCTATCTTTCCTTCCCAACTGGCGATCATAGGCACCCGAATTCCTCCTTCATGTGTAAAACCTTTGCCCCATCCGTATTCACTTTTAAATGGTTTGGCGCTATCAAAAAATGGGGAGTCGGCACCACCAGCGTAGGTAGGACCATTGTCACTACTGAAGATAATCAAAGTATTTTCATACAGTCCCAGGTCTTTCAACCTTTCAATTATTTCACCTACTTGCTGGTCCAGGTAACTCAACATTGCCGCATATGCCGCTCTGGGATATCTATTGGGAAAATATCCTGTATCGCCAAGATAGGGTTCTTCCTCACCGAATTTTTCAACATATTTATCAATGTACTCTTGAGGAATTTGCAAAGGAACATGCGTCAAAGGTGTTGCGTAGTATAGGAAAAAAGGGTTGCCCTTATTCTGCTCAATAAATCCTAAAACTTCATCTTGCATCAACTTCGGCGCATAGTCTTTTTGAATGAATTTCGAATAACTGGCCAGTTTGTATGGGTCAGCTGCGCTATCTAGTTTTGTCTTAGGCACGATCAGATCATTATCTAACCAAACTTTCTGCTGGTTTTTCCACAAGTGTTTTGGATATAGTAAATGAGCCTGACGCTGACAATTATAGCCAAAAAAGAAATCGAATCCCCGGTTGTTTGGAATTCCGTCAGTAAGCGGCGCCCCAAGCCCCCATTTGCCCACTATAGCTGTTTTGTAGCCAGCCTTTTGTAGTACGTTGCCAATAGTCGGAATGCTACTTGGAATGGGTATTTGTCCTTCAAGGTTGGGGTCTTCTACTGCTTTGGCATAATCCCAAACCACCACGCGCAGCCCATTCATCATTGCTTCTAATATAGGCATGACCAGGATGTTGGCCCGTTAGTAAAACGCATCTTGATGGTGCACATACGGGTGACCCTGAGTAGTGCTGGGTAAAGCGCATACCATTGGCAGCCAGGTCATCAAGGTTTGGGGTTTCAATTAGTTGCTGGCCGTAACTGCCCAGTTCCCCATAACCCAGGTCATCGGCAAGAATATAGATGATGTTTGGTTTTCTTTTATGCTCCGGCTGTGAACATCCTGCAAATCCTGCCAGGATAAAAAGTATGGTAATTGTCAATAGCCGGATAATCTGTTTTGGTTTATTAATCATGATTCAAACTTAAGTTCCTTGGAGCCCAAATATGTGGTATTAATTGAAACATACAAAAAATAAAGGCGCTATTGAATTCAAGGGGTTTCTCGTAAAGTAATTTGCATGTAGAAGACCCCGGAACGCAGTCCGGGGATACTTATAATGAATTCTGAATGTCTCGAAACGAACAGAGACTGCAGACACTCTTTGGTTATTTCCTCTTCAATACCGGAT